>JAZOWI010000019.1:0-32746 GCA_045659145.1 Acutalibacteraceae bacterium
GAGAGATGAGCATCTGCTCATCTCTCTTTTCTCGTTTTGAGGCAGGATTTTAAGTTGCCTCTTGACCCCCGGGTCAGGCTTTCCCTGCGAGCGCCGCCGGTGGCGGATACAGCGAGTAAGGGAAAGGCGCCGCGGTCGAAATGCGCCGAGCGATAGCGAGAAAAGCGCGTTTCGGGCACCGCAAGAGGTAGCCGTGAGTTCTAAGTTTCGCTGATATTTTCTCTCCACACACAAAAAGGCAGCCGTTTTACGGCTGCCTTTTTCTTTACAGGTCCAATTTTAAATCGTTTTCTTTGATCCAGCCCATCTTACGCAGGATCTCGGAGAACACCAAGCTGAGCACGGCGGGGGCCACGATACACACCACCACGATTCCCAGCCACGTGTTGGCGCTGCCACCCATCTCTTTGAGGATGCCCAAGGGGCCCACCAGACCGCAGGTGCCCATACCGGCGGACACGCCGGTGCATCGCAGCCCGAACACCAAGGTGGACAGCGGGCCCGTGATAGCCGAAGCCAAGGTGGCGGGGATCCATACGCGGGGATTCCGCACGATGTTGCCCATCTGCAACATAGAGGTGCCCAAGCCCTGAGCCACCAAACCGCTCCACTTATTCTCACGGAAGCTGATGACCGCGAAGCCGACCATCTGGGCACAGCAACCCGCGGTTGCCGCGCCGCCCGCCAGACCGCTGATGCCGATCATGGCACAGATGGCGGCGGAGGAAATGGGCAGAGTGAGGATCACGCCCACCACCACGCTCACCAGCACACCCATCAGCAGGGGTTGCATCTCGGTGGCGGTGTTGATGAAGTGACCCAGCCAATACATGGCCCACGCGATGGCGGGGCACACCGCCTTGGCCACCAGCATACCCGACAGAATGGTGGTGACGGGGGTGGCCAAAATGTCCACGGGCGTCTCCTTGGACACCAGTTTGCCTAACTCAATGGCGATAATGCACACCACAAAGGCGCCTGCCGGACCGGCGGTGAGGGCTTTCTCTGCGCCGCCCATCATAAAGGTGGCGCCCACTCCGTTGCCGATCATGCCCACCACGGCGCCGGACAGCAGCACCAGCGGCGGCGCCTGCAAGGTATAGCCGATGGCGGCACCCAAGGCGGCGCCGGTGCATCCCTTGGCATACCCCGCTATTTCCGTCAGCAGTTCCCATCCCGTATACTGGCCGAGGGTGTCGAAAATGGTACCGATGAGCAGGGTGGCAAACAAGCCCAGCGCCATACTCCCCATAGCGTCCACAAAATACCGCTTCGCCGAAGGACGGACGTTCTTTCTTTCCATAAAACCTTTGATTTTTTGCATAATAATCGCCTCTTTTACAATGATTGCTGTTTATAAACCTTTTTCTTTCAGATCCCGTACTAATCCTACGTAAAACTCTCGCACGTCGAACCCTTCCACGTCCCGTCGGTTCAGGTCGATCATATCTCCGTGAGAGATGCCCTCCCGACCCGTAGGGGCCATCAGGGTGTAATCCTCACCCCAGCGGAAGGAGCTTTCGCTGACCAGCCCGTCGTTGGAGCCGTCGAACACCCGCACCAGATGGTAAGAGAAATTGAGAGGGAATCGTCCGCCCCGCGCCCGCCCCAGCAAAGAACCCACACTACGGCACAAGACTCCCTCGGGCGGGGGCGTATCCTCGTCGAACTGCGTGCAATAAGCTGCGGTGAGATTCTCCACCGCCGCCAAAAAATCCGCCTCGGGTTCTCCCAGCTTACGCAAGGTCTTGTTGTAGGTGTCGGCTACTTTGTTCTTAAACTCCTCACTGGCTTTGGTGAGGAGAAAATCCGCAAACAGGCAGCCCCGATGAGGGGTGTTGATCGTAGTCAGGGATGCCACATAAGGAGCGACCCCCTCGTGTTCCAGCGCATAGCGACAGTCCAGACCGCCCTTGGAATGGGCGATGATGTTCACCTTTTCGCAGCCGCTCTGTTCCACGATCTCTCGTATTCGCTGCGCCAGCTGGACCCCGCTGTCTGCCACCGCCGCCGCCGATGCGTGGTTGCCATAGTAAACGGTGGCGCCGTTGCGCTCCAATTCCTTGGGGATGCGCCCCCAATAATTAAACATTTTTGTGTCCCGAAAGAAGACACCGTGTACCATCAAAAGCGGATAGCGAGTGCGGCATACTTGCTCCTCTTTGCGGGCGCGGTTGACCGCTTCCTTTTCGGTCTCGGTCACCACCTCGGCAAAGGAGAGACGGATGATGCGGCACAGCACGATGGCATTCACAATGGGAATGAGACCACAAAGGAATCCGATCACCCGTTGACGGATGCCCAACTGCAACGAAGCGGCATACACACAGAGAATGCCGTTCCAGAACAGCACCGCCAAGGCCACGACACAGAACGCGCCGCTCCACAACAGAGTGCGCCAGTCCTCGGGCAAGGTTCGAATCGCCAGCACCGTATGGGCCGTCAGTGACAAACCCGTGGCGGTGAGAAAGGCAGAGAGCAGCACCGCCCCGTGATGGACGATGCGGATGCGCGGACGGGTCTTTGGCAGGACTAACAGTCCGGCCACGACGTTGATAAGCAACAAAAGCGGCAGGATCCACCACCAGTGACGGGCGTCCTGCCCCGCGGCTACGTACCCGTTAGCGGCAACGGCGTAGAGTACACCGTACAGTACACCCAAAAACACAGAATATTTCTTCATAGCGGTGCCCTCTTATCGCTTGCGCATCAGGAAGGTGCCGAAAAACACCGCCGCCAGCACCAAGATCACCGTGGGACCGGTGGCCACTCCGTTATAATAGGAGAACAGCAGTCCCAGCACCCCTGAGAACACCCCAAACAATACCGACAGCAAGTGGAAAGAGCGCATACTCCGCGCCACATTCCGTGCGGAGGCCGCGGGCAGGATGAGCATGGCGTTGATGAGCAGGAGACCCACCCAACGAATGGCCAACATCACCACCACCGCCACCAGCACCACGAACAGGTTGTCATACAGAGCGACCCGCAAGCCTTTGCTCCGCGCCACTGACGGGCTGATGCTCACCGCGAAAAAGCCGTTAAAGCACAGCGCCCACACCGCCAGCGTCACCGCCAGCGCCGCCCCCAGCACCCATAATTCCTGACGGGTGATGCTGAGAATATCGCCCACCAACAAGCTCTGATAATTGCTCAGATTGCCGCGGGCGGAGAGCAGGACAAGACCCAAGGCCACCCCCACCGAGGAGAATACACCGATGACGGTATCGGTGGAAGCCAGCCGACTGCGGCGAATGCGGTTCATCAGAAGGGCAAACACCACCCCGAACAGCACCATCACCAGTCGATACTCGCTCACCCCTGCCAACACGCCGATGGCCACACCCGTCAGCGCGGAATGTCCCAGCGCATCTGAGAAGAAGGACATACGGTTGTTCACCACCAAGGTGCCCAGCAGGGAAAGCAACGGCACCAACAGCAGTACCGCCCACAAGGCGGTGCGCATAAAATCATACTGCCACCACTCAAACATCCCGCTCACCTCCCTTGGGGAACGCCTGTTGGAAAGCGGGAGTCCCAAACACGTCCGACGGGGCGCCCTTCGCCAGCACCTCTCGGTCCAACAGCACCACCCGATCCGCGTGGTGCCGCACAAAAGACAGGTCGTGGGAAATGAGCAGGATCACCATATCCTCTTTACGCAGTTGCTCCAACAGTTGATAAAAGCGGAGCAGTCCTGCCTCGTCCACCCCCGACACCGGCTCGTCCAACAGCAGCATATCGGGATGGGGACGGGTGGCAATGGCCAACAGCACCCGTTGCCATTCGCCGCCGGAGAGCCGTCCCACCGGCTTGTCCAGCAGATCGTCTGCGTCAAAGCGGGCAAAATGGGCCGCGATCTCCCCCCGCAAGCGGCGGGGAATGGGCAAAAAAGCCGGATAGCGAGAGGTATAGGTCACCGCCACGTCCAACACGGTGGCAGGAGACCCCTCCTCCACGTTGAGACTTTGCGGCACGTACCCGATGCGCGGCTTCTTTTTGGAAGGGGTGCCGTTGTGACCCGTAAAGATCACGTCCCCCTCGTGGGGAATCTCCCCCAGAACTGCCTTGAACAAGGTGCTCTTTCCCGCGCCGTTGCGTCCGATAAGGGCGGTGATCTCTCCGCAGTGGGCGTGCAGGTTCACGTCCTGCACCAAAGTCTCCCCTCCGGCACGGACGGTGATATGATTGATTTTCAGACAATGCAGTCCGCATCCGCTCACGGCGCGTCACCTCCCTCGGTCACTTGTTGCAGTTTGGCGGCATTCCGTTCCATAGCATCCAGCCAATCCGTGGCTTTTCCCGTACCCACCACGGCGGTTTCTAACGCCAGCACCTGCTCTGCCGCCACCAATCCCTCCACCGCTGTGTAACGGATGGGGTATTGGGTATCGTACAGCAATAAAAGATTCGGATATTCTTTGGTCAACTGCTCCACCTGCACCAGTTGGGCGGCGGACAACCCGCCCTCTCCATCGGCAGAGAGGATCAGCTTGGCATCCAGCCCCACGTCCTGCGCCAAGTAGGAAAGCGAGTCGTGAAACAGCACGCAAGGGCGTCCTTCCAGCGAGGGCATCTGCGCCGCCACCGCGTCGATGGCCGAAAGATAGGCGGCGGTGTTCTGCTGACAATACACCTGCTGTTTGCTATCAAGCAGCAGCCACAGAGCCTGGGCCGCGTGCATCACCTGCTGTTTGTACCGCGTGGGACTGACCCAGATATGGTCGTTATAGGTCTCCTCGTGGTGGTGCTCTTCTTCGTGGTGATGGTGCTCTGCACACAGAAGTTCTACTCCTTTGGAGGCATCGTACACTTTCTCGTCAATACCCAACTCCGACAGCAGAGGTTGATCTCCCACTCCGTTGACCAGCACCACGTCCGCCCGCTGCGCCGCCAACCAATCGGCGGGGGATAACTGATAATCGTGTAGACAGCCGGCGCCCACACCCGAGAGCATAGTCACCTTCACCGCGTCTATGTCCCCCAGCACGTTCTTCGCCGCCGTATACAGAGGATAGGTGGTCACCAGCATTTGCCGTCCCGTACTTCTGTCCCCTGCGTGACCGAGGAGCGCCGTCAGCAAAACCGCCAACGCCACCAAGACAGCTAACAGGGCCGCCACCTTTCCGTAATGTCGAATGAGTGCTTTCATAGGGCATTTCTCCTATACAGTTAGTATAAACTGTATGTGTTTTATCTGTTTGTAAAACGATTTTGCTCCAAACGGCGGTCCAAACCCGTTTTTTGCAAGGCGCCGGCTAACAAAAGACCACCGCCCACACAGGCAATGACTTGTCCCGCCGCCACCAATGCCATCTGGATGCACCACACCTGTATCGTGAAGGTGGGCGATACCGCCGCCAGTTCCGTGCCCACGATCAGGGCATTGAGCACCACGGGCGGCAAGGTGGACAACAACGGCAAGCCGCCCAAGCGGCGGTGCCGCCACCGATAGGATAGCCACGCCGCCACACCGGTGGCAATGGGACCAAGCAGCACGTCCAGCGCACCGGCGATATTGGCGCCCATAGCCAGACCGATCAGGTTGGACAGCACACAACCCACCGTGAGCCCGGGCACCGCCGCGGGGGTATACACCGCCAACACGGTGAGCATCTCCGCCACACGGCATTGGACCAAGCCGAAGGAAAAGGGCGCCAGTCCTACGGTCAGAGCGGTATATAATCCCGCAATCAGGCCGGTGACTGTCAAAAAGCGGACTCGTTCATTTGTTTTCATTTAAAAATCCCCCTTAGTTTTGTTTATAGTCAGGATGGTTTCGAACTGACTCAGGCGCACCCGCGCCATAGGTCCTTATTCGGTTCGTTCGTAAATATACGCGTTGCCCTCTTTGCGTTCCCGTTTGAGCACACCGCGATCTAACAGCACTTTGAGAGTGCCGTGGAGCTTCCGTCCTTGCTGCTTTGCCGCCTTACCGAACTGAGCGGCGGTGAAAGCATCGGGTAGGTCAGGCGGCAACAGCGCCTTGTAATCCGACGGCTCCCGCAAGTCCAGAGTGTCCTCCAAAGAAAGCGGCAACAGCACCGCCCGATGAGAGCCGCGTTTGCCTTCTTTTCCCCAGCCGTCCGCCAATCGCTGCTCCTCGGCATCAATTAGCACCAGCCGCACTATCAAGCGAGGATGTCCCAACAGGGGCAAAAGATAGATCAGTTGCGCCCCCGCATCCCACCAGTGCCCTACACGGGGGCTCTTGCGCGGCGGCGTGGTCTCCCCCGTCTCGGGGTGGATCCAACTGAGATATTTGCGCCGCAGGATGGGATGCACCACCGTCACGGGATAATCTTCTAACAAGGTTTCCAGTTTCGGGCGCAGGGGCGAAAAGCCGCCTGTCTGTATTTCGATCACACGGGTGCCGTCGTATACGTCTGCCACCCGTCCGCAGGGCAAGGTCACCTCGTGGTGGGCGGGGTCTGCGTCCACCCACCATTTGAGGATGGCGTGGAGCGGCTTCTCCTGCAACACACCGATGCCCGCAGGGCGTACCGTCCCCTCTCGCACACGGGCGCAGGCTTCGTTAAAGTCCATACTTATCCCCCATAGCACAGCATTCCGGCAAAGGCGCGTCCCCGCTCGGTCTGCCCCACCACATAGGCGCATTGCCCGGAGAAAGAAGCGGATAACGTCAAGGTGTCCCCTAACCGACATTCGCCGGCAAAATGCAGATGCACCTCGGCAGGCTCTCGCTGTGCCGCCGCATCGGGCACAAAGTCACACAGCAGATCTGCGTAGTGAGTATTGTTCATATGCCCGTTGCGATCCAGATCCGAGCGGCGCACCCGATAGGTGCCCGTCTCCGCCAAATCGGTGGGGGTAAACCGCACGGGATCGGCGCAGGTGACTCCCCGCGGCGCATCCGGCAAGGGAGCCAAGCGCATAAATTCGTCCCCTCGCAGCAACCGATGGTCGGTCACCGACACCAGCGCAAACTGCATCACGCCCTCGATCAACAGGGTGCCCTTCTGATCCCGCCATTCGTAACAGCGGAAAAACCGCGGCCCCTTCCGCTCCCGATGCCAGGTGGTGAGAACCACCTCTTCTTCCAACACGGGCAGTCGATGGATCACCGCGTGCCAGCGGGAGGTGACAAAGGCAATGCCCGCTTCGCTGAGAGCGCGCCATCCCAGTCCCGCGGGACTCAGATGCCGCTCCGCCGCCTCCTGCTGATACCGCAGGATCGCCGACAAGCGGATGCGATCCTGAGCATCCACGTCGTAAGAGGCTACTTTCAGGGGCGTTTTATATTCTTTTTGTATAATGTCGCTCATACTATACCCTCCGTATATTAAATGAGGGTTATTCTCCCAATAATTGCCGGAGCATACCCTCCGGGTCCTGCAAAAAACGGCGGGTGACCAGATAATGCTCCGTGTCTCGATAGTCCACCGGATGGATGCCCTCCTCGGATAATTCGAGGATACGGGCGCCGGGATAAGCCATCAAAATGGGCGAATGGGTGGCGATGATAAACTGGGAGTTCTGCCCCACCAGCCGATGGATCTCCATCAGCAGCGTCAGCAGGCGGGTGGGCGATAGAGCCGCTTCCGGCTCGTCCAGAATGTACAGGCCGTTGTCGCCGAACCGATTTTGCACCAGCGCCAGAAAGCTTTCGCCGTGGGAGCAATGATGCAGCGATCTGCCGCCATAATGGTTAAGCACGGGAGTGATCTTATCTACTTCATCAATATAGCTGATGGTATTATAAAAACTCTCCGCCCGGAGGAAAAACCCATCCTCCGGATAGGCCACACGCACCAGCGTCAGCAACGAATGCAACTCCGAATGAGAATCGGCGGTGGAGAAGGCAAAATTGCGGGTGCCGCCCTCGGGGTTAAACCCGGCGGCCACGGCAATCGCCTCCACCAGCGTGGACTTGCCGGTGCCATTCTCCCCCACCAGGCAGGTGACCGGGGCGTCCAGCCGCAGGGTCTGCCCCTCCATCAGGGAGCGCACGGCAGGGATATCCCGCAAATAGGAATCCTCTGCCGGCGGCTGCCGCAGCAGCACCTCTCGCACGTATGGATGATTCATGCTTATTCCCCGTCCGCCAATTTGTTCGCCAACTGCCGCAAGTCTTCTGCGTCGAAATACTCCACCTGCAACACACCGCCCTTGGCGCCGACAGTGACCTTTACCTGCCGTCCCAAACTCTCTTTGAGGGCCAGCTCCACCTCGTCGTAGAAGCTGTCGCGGCGGGCGGGATCCTTGGAGGGGCGGGGCGCCTTCTTCGCCGCTTTGGCCATCCGCTCCAATTCTCGAACCGACAGCCCCTTCTCCACCGCCGTGTGGGCGGCGGCGATCTGCGCCGCTGTTTCTTCAAAGGCCAGTACCGTGCGAGCGTGACCGGCAGACAAACTGCCTGCCGCCACCAGATCGGTGACTTCCTGGGGCAACTGCAACAGACGCAGGGCATTGGCTACCGCCGGGCGGGACTTGTTCACCACCTGCGCCGTCTGCTCCTGGGTCATTCCGTAGCTCTCCATCAGGGTGCGGTAGCCGATGGCCTCTTCCATGGGATTCAGGTCTTCCCGCTGAAGGTTCTCGATCAGCGCCAGCTCCGCCGCCTCCTGCTCGTCCATATCCCGCACTACCACGGGCACCTCGGTGAGCCCCGCCATACGGGAGGCCCGCCAACGGCGCTCACCCGCCACCAGTTGATAACTGCCATCGGGCATAGGGCGCACCAGCAGAGGCTGCAACACCCCGTGCTGGGCGATGGAGGCGGACAGATCCGCCAGCGCCTCATCGTCAAACTGCTTACGGGGCTGCTCTCTGTTGGGAACGATCTCATCCAAAGGAAGCGTTACCGTAGTAGCGCCGTCTTCCAAGGTGTTCTGTGCAAACAACACGTCCAGACCCTTGCCCAGACCGCCGATTTTCTTCGCCATATTTGTTTCCTCCCCTTACTGCTTTTGCAGGATCTCTTTTGCCAGATCCATATAGGCGCGGGCGCCCTTGCCGTTTTTATCGTAATAGTTGATGGGGCGACCGTAGCTGGGCGCCTCCGCCAGTCGGACGGTACGAGGAATCACCGTGCCGTACACCCGACGGGGAAAGAACTTCTTTACCTCCGCCACCACCTGCTGGGTCAGATGGGTGCGCCCGTCATACATAGTGAACAGCACGCCCTCCAGCTCTAAGGTGCTGTTATACAGCCGCTTAACCTGCCGCACCGTGGCAATGAGCTGCGAAAGACCCTCCAACGCGTAGTATTCCGGTTGTGCCGGGATCAGGAAGGTGTCCGCCGCCACCAAGGCGTTGAGGGTCAACAAACCCAAGGCGGGAGGACAGTCGATGAGGATATAGTCGTACTGCTCGCGGCAGGGAGCCAGCGCGGCTTTCAGCCGCTTCTCCCGATGGGGCACCTCCACCATCTCGATCTCCGCACCTGCCAATGCCACACTGGCGGGCAATAGCCACAGATTGGCATAGGGGGTCTGGACAATTGCCTCTTGGGCAGTTCCGTTGCCGGTGAGCAGATCGTAGGTGGATCGCCGCACCTGCCGCTTGTCCACCCCTACGCCGCTGGTGGCGTTGCCCTGAGGGTCAATGTCCACCAACAGGCACTTTTTGCCCAATTCGCCCAGTGCCGATGCTAAGTTCACCGCCGAGGTGGTTTTTCCCACGCCGCCCTTTTGGGTGACGACCGCCATAATTTTTGCCATGGTTGTGCCCTCTCTTGTCTGTTTTTTGCGTTTTTGCGTTGAAAAAAGGGCGTTTTCGCCCTTTATCCATTCTATATACCTAGTTTAACACACAAAAATCGGTCTGTAAACTGTTTTTCGCTGACAAAACAGAGTTTTTATGTTCCACGTGAAACAAAAGGCCGTCGGCACTTTGCCGACGTCCTTGGAACACTGTGTGTTAATTACTCTTCGTCGGGGCTCTTAGCGCGACGCAGCATCACGTTGGCCAGGATGCCCAGGATCAGCGCGGTAGCGATGGAGGTGATGGTCACCTGACCGAAGTTCAGGGACAGACCGCCGATACCGGCGATGAGAATCACGGACACCACGAACAGATTCTTATTCTGCTCCAGATCCACCTTCTGCACCATCTTCAGACCGGACACAGCAATGAAGCCGTACAGGGCCATACACACGCCGCCCATCACGCAGGAAGGAATAGAGTTAACGAATGCCACAAAGGGGTTGACAAACGCAATCAGGATCGCGCCGCAAGCCGCCGTAATGATCGTACGCACAGAGGCGTTACCGGTGATAGCCACGCAGCCCACAGACTCGCCGTAGGTGGTGTTGGGGCAACCGCCGAAGAAGGCGCCGACCATAGAGCCGACACCGTCGCCCAGCAGGGTGCGGGACAGGCCGGGATCCTCCAACAGATCCTTCTCGATGATGGAGGAGATGTTCTTGTGATCTGCCACGTGCTCGGCAAACACCACAAAGGCAACCGGCACATAAGCAGCAGCGATGGTGCCGATGTAAGCGCCGTTGAGCTCACCGATGGCGCCAAAGGCGGTCAGGAAGGTGAAATCAGGCATAGAGAAGAAGGTGTTGATGGTGACACCGTTCTCCACCAAAGCAGAAAACGCGCCGAAGTTGATCACTTTAAGAGCGTCAATACCGGCGGCGTTGCCGATAATGGTCATAATGGTCGCCACCGCATAGCCGGCCAGGATGCCGATGATGAAGGGGATCAGGCGAGCCATTTTCTTACCATAGGTGGCGCAGGCCATAGTCACGGCCAGCGTTACCAAACCAACCACCAGACAAGCAAACACGTTTGCCTCGGCGTTGCCGCCCTTTTGCAGGTCACCGACGGCGTTGCCCGCCAGAGACAGACCGATGATGGCCACGGTGGGACCAATCACCACAGGGGGCATCAGCTTGTTCAGCCAGTTAACGCCCGCAACCTTGACCAGCAGGGCGATGATCACATACACCAGACCGGCCATAAACGCGCCCAAAATCAGGCCCACATAGCCCAGCGCCACGCTGGTAGCGCCGGCAAAGGCAGCAGCCATCGAGCCCAAAAAGGCAAAGGACGAGCCCAAAAACACAGGGCTCTTCTTTTTGGTAAACGCAACATAGACCAGAGTACCCACACCGGCACCGAACAGAGCGGCAGCAGGGCTCATACCGTTGCCGACAATGACCGGCACCACCAGAGTCGCTGCCATAATCGCCAACAGCTGCTGGATCGCAAACACGATCAGCTGGCCAAACTTGGGTTTGTCGTTGACATTGTAGATCAGTTTCATACTTTTTCCTCCTTTTTTCCGAACGCAGCTCCTTTTTTGCGCATAAAAAAAGCCTGCCGCATCGCCGGCAGACCGTTTACATACCAGATAGGGTCTCTTATCGGCGGTGGGACGCGCGCAAAAGATGAACCTTGTTACTGTTCTCTATTATACTGTGCCCGCTCCCAAAAGTCAAGCATCGGGAGGCGGTTTTTGTCTCTTTGCGTCGAAAAATGTTTCCTCTTTCCTTTTCCGTCTTTTCTCAGACGAAATCTGTACGGCAGGGTTGACTTTTTACAGGGAAAATAGTACACTAAGTCTGCATTTGCTTCTATACATTAAAATAGATATGCGCTTGTAGCTCAGCAGGATAGAGCGTCCGCCTCCTAAGCGGAAGGTCGGGGATTCGAATTCCTTCAAGCGCGCCAAAAAGCCACCTCACAGGAGGTGGTTTTTCCTTTATATACTTCCCCCTTGTTTCACGTGAAACGCTCTTGCCTTTTCTTTTTCGATGTGATACAATAGCCTCGTTCGAAGGCTATATTATAAAATATGGATTAACAGAGGTGTGCAATATGAACTATTCGATTCAGTTGTATTCTGTCCGGGACAGCATGGAGCAGGACTTTGAGGGCACCCTCAAAAAGGTCAGCGAAATGGGCTACAAGGCCGTGGAGTTCGCCGGCTTCTTCGGTTACTCCGCCGAGCAGGTCAAGGAATGGCTGGACAAATACAGCTTGCAGGTGTCCGGCACCCACACCGGCATCGACGAGGTACTGGCAGACGTGGAGGGCACCATCGCCTATCACAAGACCATCGGCAACCGCTACATCATTATGCCCGGCTACGGTCTGTGGAATCAAGGCCGTCTGGATGAGTGCATCGGCAAGATCGACTCTGTCATCGACCGTCTGGCCGCCGAGGGCATCACTCTGTGCTATCACAACCACCACGACGAGTTCCGCACCAACGACGACGGCTCCCAGCCTTATGAGCAGCTGTTGTACCGCACCAAGCTGAGCATTGAGGTGGATACCTACTGGGCTTATGTAGGTATGAAGTATCCCATCAACCTGTTGGAGCGACTGGGGGATCGGGTCAAGCTCCTGCACATCAAGGACGGCAACGAGACCGGCGCCGGTCAGCCCTTGGGCCGCGGCACCGCCCCCATCAAAGAGGTGTACGACTACGCCAAAGCGCACAACATCCCGTTGGTGGTGGAGAGCGAGACCCTCACCCCCGACGGCCTGACCGAGGCGCAGATCTGTATGGATTGGCTCCGCTCGGTAGAATAACAGTCCCTAATCGACCTTACACAGCGGCTGATACGATGGTGTCCGCCGCTGTTTTGCACATTTTTTGAAGAAAAAATGGAAAAACCGTCGAAATAACCGATATTTACCATTGTAATTTCCTTTTGTTTGTGCTACAATGATAAAAATCACTTGTAGAGGAGTCATAGTATGAAACATTCCATTCTTCGTCTGTTGGCTGTCGTCGTTGCGCTTACCCTTGTGTTGGGTATGGTAGGTTGCGGCAACAAGGAACCTCAGGTGTCCACCCCCGACGTCTCCGACACCTCCACCACGCAGGACACCACGACCACCACACAACAGACCACCAACAAAGTTGTCAACCCCTTCACGGGTGTAGAAGATATGGATGCCGCCAATGCCCGCCCCATCGGCTTGGTGGTCACCGATGAGTCCTCTTCCGTGACGCAGCTGAATCTGGAAGACGCGGACTTCTATTTCGAGGCGGAGACGGAGAGCGGTATCCCCCGTATTCTGGCAGTTTTCTCCTCCGTCGATCGGATGCCCGAGGTGATCGGCCCCGTGCGCTCTGCCCGTACCCACTTTGTGAAAGTGGCTAAGGCGCTGGATATTATCTACTGCCACATCGGCGGCTCCAAGGGCGGCAAGGACACCATCAAGGAATTAGGCGTAGACGATCTGGGCAACGAGTATGAGATCAACGAGATCCTGAAAAACAGCGATAACGTTTCTTGGAACCGTTCCGCTTTTACTAAAAAGAAGGTAACCGCCGCTATTAAAAACAGAGGCTATCGCACCACCACCTCCACCGCCTCCCCCTTCGTGTTCGGTGAAAAACAGGGCTCTATGGCGGCGAACACCGTGGATGTGCAGATCTCCGAAAGTTATCATATGGCCTTTACCTATGACGAAAGCACCGGCTTGTATCAGAAACACCGCAATAAACTGTCCTCCCCCGTGCACACCACCTACACCGGCGGCACCATTGAGATCAGCAATGTGATCGTGATGTTTGACCACCGCTATGTGGAGCAGGTGGAGAACAAGGCGGACGGCGGCACGCTGACCCGTTACGATTTCACACTGGACAATGGCTCCGGTTACTTAGCCAGCGGCGGCACTGCCCGCGAGATCAAGTGGAAGCGCACCAACGATCAGCTTTCCTTCTTCGAGAGCGACGGCACCACCCCCTTGACCGTGGCGGTGGGCAAGACCTTTGTGTGTCTGGCCAGCGACACCCTGAAAAACAAGACCAAGATCAGCTAAATACGACAAAGAGCCCTCGACGCACAGTCGAGGGCTCTTTTTATGCTCTTGTCACAGCGCTCTTTTTAGGAATGCGCACCACATATTCGATATAATCCTCTTCGTCGCGACGCACGCTCTCCGCCGCAATACCGCCGCGGCGCATAATGTCCAAGGCATGATTCACGGTGTTGAAAAACACCCGCACGTCCCGCACCAAAGGTTTTGCCGGACGGCGCCGCACCTTACCTTCCAGCAGTGCTTCCACCGCCCGCTCCACCTGCGCCACCGTCATTTTGCTGACCACCACCTGCTCCAACAATTGTTGCCGCAGGGCACGATCCTCAATACGGAGCAGAGCACGGGCGTGGCGCTCCCCCATTCCTGCGGCGACGAGCTGTGCCCGTTCCGATTCCGGCAGGCGCAACAGCCGCAGCTTGTTAGCAATGGCGGACTGTGAGAATCCCAATTGCATGGCGGCCTCACTTTGGGTGAGTTCGTAGTTTTCAATGAGCAGGCGGATCCCCTCCGCTTCTTCAAAGCAGTTCATGTCCTCCCGCTGCATATTCTCAATAAGGGTCAGCACCTGCCGTTGCCGCTCCTGCACCTTCACTTCCACGCAGGGCACCTCCCGCAGGCCGGCGATCTTCGCGGCACGCAACCGCCGCTCTCCGGCGATGAGCACCGGCACCCCTTCCTCCATCGACACCGACAGAGGTTGCAGGATACCGTTCTCGCTGATGCTCTGCGCCAACTCCACCAGCGAGTCCAAAGGGAACTCTCTGCGGGGTTGGGTAGGATTGGGCCGAATATCCCCTGTGGGAATCATCCACACGGGACCTGCTGTAACATAGGGACTCTTTTTCTTCTTCATTGCAGCACCTCCGCTCTCTGTTTCACGTGAAACAAAGACAGCCTTCTTCTGTTTGGCGACTTGTCCATAGGACAAGCATACCACACACACAGAAAAAAGGCTGTCAAACAAAGGTGTCGTTATTTCTCTGTTATAAGGGGGCTTTGGCAATTTTGGCAGAAGGACGGGGGTACGCAGGCGAGGTGGGGCGTACTTTGTCCACACGGATGAGCCGCCGCTCCATCGTTTCTACCCCTTCAACGGGTTGCTTAGGCAAGGTGAACGCATCGATTCCCGTCACTTTTCCGCCCAGCACACCGATACCGCGGGCGGCTTCTGCCTTTTCCCGATCCGCATCCGGTCCTTTCAGTGCCAGAAAACAACCGCCCACCTTCACAAAGGGCAAGCAATACTCACTGAGCACCGGCATGGCCGCCACGGCGCGGGCCACCGCCACGTCAAACCGCTCCCGCAGCTCCTTGCGGCGGCCGCCCTCTTCGGCGCGGGCGTGCACTAAGGTCACGGGCAGACCCACCTCACGGCAAACCGTATCCAAAAAAGTGAGCCGCTTATTCAGGCTGTCCAACAAGGTCAGCCGACAATCGGGGCGAAGCAGTGCCAAGGGCACGCCGGGGAATCCCGCGCCCGTTCCCACATCGATCAGGGAGAACTCCCCCTTGGGCAGCAAGGGCGCCACTGTCAGGCTGTCTGCAAAATGCTTGACCGCAATGCCCTGAGGGTCGGTGATGCCGGTGAGATTCATCTTTTCGTTCCACTCCACCAGCAAACGGGCGTAAATGTCCAACCGCTCCGTTAATTCGGCGGTTACCTCCACTCCGTAGGGGGCAGCTACCCGCGCCAACAGATCCCGATCAAACATCCTCTTCCCTCCTCTGACTGCTCCAAACGATCAGCACCGATATATCCGCAGGGCTGACACCGCTGATACGGGAGGCCTGCCCGATACTGCGGGGGCGCACCTTTGCCAGTTTTTCCTGCGCCTCTTTCCGCAGACCGTAGATCTGCTCATAGGGCGTATCGGGGGATAACAGCCGTCCTTCCAGCCGCCGCATCTCGTCGATCTGCGCCTGCTCACGGCGGATATACCCCTCGTATTTCAGTTCCACTTCCAACTGCTCGATCACCATAGGGTCCACGTTGGGTCTATTCACGTCCACAGGCGCCAGCGCCCCATAGCTCACCTGAGGACGGCGAAGCAGCTCCACCATCCGTATGCCCGCCGTCACCGGCGTTGTGCCACAGGCAGTCAGTATGTCATTGAGTGCCTCGGTGGGCGCCAAGCCGGTGCTCTCCCACCGCTTGCGCTCCGCCACCATTGCCTCCTGACGGGCGGTGTAATGGGCCCACCGCTCATCATCCACCAGACCGATTCGCCGTCCGATGGGGCTCAGCCGTCGATCCGCATTATCCTGCCGCAGTACCAGTCGGTACTCACTGCGGCTGGTCATCATCCGATAGGGGTCACTGCATCCTTTGGTCACCAGATCATCAATGAGGGTGCCGATATAACTGCCGGCCCGATCCAAGAGAAGCGGCTCCTCGCCTTTCAGTTTCAGCGCTGCGTTGGCGCCCGCCACCAGACCCTGGGCTGCCGCCTCTTCGTAGCCGGAGGAGCCGTTGAACTGTCCCGCGCCGTACAGACCGGGAATGTCCAGAAACTCCAAGGTCATCCCCAGTTGCAGGGGATCGATGCAGTCGTATTCAATGGCATAGGCAGGTCGCATCACCTGCACCTTTTCAAGGCCGGGGATGGTGCGTAGCAATTTCAGCTGCACATCCACCGGCAGGCTGGAAGAAAGTCCCTGCAAATACATCTCGTCCGTATTTTTGCCGCAAGGCTCGATAAACACCTGATGCCGTTCCTTATCGGCAAAGCGAACGATCTTATCCTCAATACTGGGACAATAACGGGGGCCCACCCCCTCGATCTGCCCGCCAAACAAAGGAGAACGGTGCAGATTTTCGGTAATCACCCGCTTAGTCTCCGCCCCCGTCCAGGTGACATGACACGGCAAGGTGTTGTGGAGCGGCTCCAAGGTCTCGAAGGAGAAGGGAACCACCGGCTCCTCTCCTTCTTGCTGTTCCAAATTCGTAAAATCAATGCTGCGGCGATTCACCCGCGCCGGAGTACCCGTTTTGAAGCGGCGCATGGCTACGCCCAGCTTACTCAAACTCTCAGACAAAGCGGTGGCGGCAAACATTCCGTCGGGTCCGCCGTCATAGGACACGTCCCCCACAAAAATGCGCCCCCGCAGGAAGGTGCCGGTGGCCAATATCACCGCGCGGGCATTATACTGCGCCTCCAACCGCGTGGTGAGCAAGAAGGTGCCATCCTCCTGCCGCGTGATCTCCACGATCTCGGCCTGCCTTACTTCCAAGTTCTCGGTGCGTTCCAGCATACCCTTCATATAAGCGGAATAATCCCGTCGGTCGATCTGAGCACGGAGGGAATGGACCGCAGGTCCCTTTCCCCGATTCAGCATCCGACTTTGCAGGAAGGTGGCGTCCGCGGCGCGACCCATCTCGCCGCCCAACGCGTCCACCTCGCGGACCAAATGCCCCTTGGCGGTGCCGCCGATGGAAGGGTTGCAGGGCATATTGCCCACCCAGTCCATATTGATGGTAAAAACGGCGGTCTTACAACCCATTCGGGCCGCGGCGAGACCCGCCTCGATTCCCGCGTGTCCGGCACCGATCACCGCCACGTCAAAGGACGCTTCCAGAAAGCGCATTGGTCACCCTCCTTTCCTTCTGTTTTTTCAAATTTTTGTAGACTTTTTCACACAAAAAACCTTGATTTTTGACAAAAAAATCAACTTGACAAGGTTTTTGTGGAAAACTGCCCCGTTTTATGGGTTTTCCACCAAAATCTCCACTTTTCCACCGTAGTTTTCCCTACACGCTGTGGGAAAGCGGGGAAAACATCAAAGGTTACCCTATCCTTTCGGGGAAAAGTGCCGCTATCTTTTCACATTTTCAACGGTCTTTTCCACCTTAAAATCTTCGTAAACCCTTGAAACTATGGGGTTTTCGCCACTTTTCGACCAAATGTTCTTTCCACCGTCCGCCACTTTTCGCGCCTCAAAAAGAGGCCTATTTTGTACCATTTTTTGGCGCGTATTCGGTGGACTAAAATGGCGGAAAAGAGACTTTGAAAAGCTGACCGAAAAAGAAACTTCGGTCAGCTTTTCTTGTTTATTTTACTTATTCTTCTTCCGCTGTTTCTTCCGGCTCATCCGCATCGGGGGTATCCTCTGCGTGGCCGTTTACCTCCGTGGCATCGTGCTCCGCCGAAGCAATGGAAACGATGGCGGTCCCCTCAGGTACTCGCATTACACGAACACCCTTGGAGGTGCGGCTGCACAGACGGATCTCCGCAATGTGCATACGGATGATGATGCCGCCACTGGAAATGAGGATCAGATCCTCTTCCTCAGCATCCACCGTCATCACGCCCACCACGTCACCGTATTTCTCCGTGTGGTAGTTAGTCAGACCCTTACCGCCACGGGACTGGACGCGGTATTCGTCAAATCGGCTCAGACGACCGTAGCCCGTCTCGGTCACTGTCAGCAGCAACCGCTCGGGGTTCACCGGCTCCATACCGACCACCGCGTCGTCCTCCGCCAGATTCAGCGCCTTGACACCGCGGGCGGTACGTCCGATGACACGGGCGTCGTTCTCATCGAAGCGGATGGCCATACCCTTGCGAGTCGCCACCAGCAGCTGGCGCTCTCCGTCGGTGGTGAGCACACGCACCAGCTCATCGCCCTCATCCAGATCAATGGCGATCAGGCCGCTCTTACGTACGTTGGAATAGGCATCGAGCCGCGTGCGCTTTATAATACCGTTGCGGGTGATCATACACAGATACTGTCCTTCGGTCTGATCCTCCAAGCGGATCATAGCGGAGATCTTCTCCTCCGGCTGCAAGGGCAGCAGGTTGACGATATTCATACCCTTGGACTGGCGGCTTCCCTCCGGAATCTCGAAGCATTTCAGCCGATACACGCGACCGAGGCTGGTAAAGAACATCACATAGTCGTGACTGGAACAAATAAACATAGTCTTGGTCACGTCCTCTTCACGGGTGGTCATACCCGTGATGCCGCGACCTCCGCGGCGCTGAGCGGAGTACACGTCCACCGCCTGCCGCTTGATATAGCCCATATTGGTAAGGGTGAGCACACACTGCTCCTCGGGAATCAGGTCCTCAATATCCACCTCACCGGACACAATGGAGATCTCGGTGCGGCGCTCGTCGCCGTACTTGTCCCGCATTTTCAGGCACTCTTCCTTCACGATGGCCTTGACCTTGCCCTCGTCCGCCAGAATGCCCTCGTACTCGGCGATCTTCAACAGCAGAGCGCCCAGTTCGTCCTCAATCTTCTGCCGCTCCAGACCGGACAACTGACCCAAACGCATCTTCACGATGGCGTCGGCCTGCACGTCGTCAAAGGAGAAGCGCTCCATCAGCCGCTCCTTGGCGGAGTTCTGATCCTTAGAACCGCGAATAATGGCGATAACCTCGTCAATGAAGTCGCTGGCCGTTTTGAGCGCCTCAAAAATGTGAGCGCGGTCTCTGGCCTTGCGCAGATCAAAGATAGTGCGACGGGTGATGACCTCCATCTGGAACTTGATGTACTGTTCCAGCATCTCCTTCAAGTTGAGCACACGGGGCACACCATCCACCAACGCCAACATAATGGCGCCGAAGGTCACCTGCATCTGGGTGTAGGCATACAGCTGGTTGAGCACCACCTGCGGCACTGCATCCCGTTTGAGCTCAATGACTACCCGCATACCTTCCATAGAGGAGTGGTCCACCACATCGGCGATCCCCTCGATGCGCTTTTCGTCCGCCAATTCAATGATCGACGTGACCAGATTCTTTTTATTTACCATATAAGGAATCTCGGAGATCACAATGCGGTTGCGGTTGTGCTCCTCCTCGATCTCCGCCTTGGCGCGCACCGTAATACGACCGCGACCGGTGGCATAGGCGGCGCGGATACCCGCCCGCCCCATAATCACACCGCCGGTGGGGAAATCGGGGCCCTTAATGTATTCCATCAGGTCTATGAGCTCTGCCTCAGGATTGTCAATGAGCAGGCAGATGGCATCTACCACCTCACATAGGTTGTGGGGAGGAATGTTGGTGGCCATACCGACGGCAATACCGCTGGAACCGTTCACCAGCAGGTTGGGGAAACGGGAAGGCAGCACCACCGGCTCCTTGGTGGTGTCGTCGAAGTTGGGGATAAAGTCCACCGTCTCCTTCTCGATATCCGCCAGCATGTCCAGGGACATCTTGCTCATACGGGCCTCGGTATAACGG
The DNA here is from genome assembly GCA_045659145.1 of Acutalibacteraceae bacterium. Taxonomy (GTDB): domain Bacteria; phylum Bacillota; class Clostridia; order Oscillospirales; family Acutalibacteraceae; genus UBA5905. The sequence goes on from JAZOWI010000019.1 coordinate 19,950, forward strand.
TAGGCGGCGGCAGGATCGCCGTCGATGGAACCGAAGTTGCCGTGACCGTCGATGAGGGGATACCGCAGAGAGAAATCCTGCGCCATACGCACCAGCGCGTCATAGACAGAGGCGTCGCCGTGGGGGTGATAATGACCCAGCACGTCACCCACGGTGGTGGCGCACTTACGGTGCGCCTTGTCAGGAGTGAATCCGTCCTCGTGCATGGTATACAGAATACGGCGGTGCACCGGCTTTAAGCCGTCCCGCACATCCGGCAGGGCGCGGGCCACCAACACGGAAACGGAATATTCCAGAAACCGTTTGCGCATCTCCTTATCCAAATCTACTTCTATCAGTTTTGCCATGGGAGTGGTCTGCTCCTCCATATAGCTCACCTGACCTTTCTAATCTATACAAATAGTAATATTATCTATCGTTTATACTTGTTGTTTGTTCCAACAACGGGAAATGGCGGCTTCAAAGACCGACATATCCTCAATAACCCGCTTTGGGATATACAACGTGGCGTGCTTATTATGTACGATCTCCACATAGGTGTCCTTGTCATACACATGATTCACATCGCACCACAGTACGCTCACCTCACCGCCTTTGGGCACCTTGATGTGGAGCATCATGGTGTCCAGCCGCACCTGCATAGTCAGATCGTGAGCGGACAAAGTGTACACCTGCCGCTTGGTACGAGAAAGAGGCAACACCAGATTCAGCAGCGTGCCCAACCCAAACAGTACCAAAAACACTGCCACGGTAGACGCTAACGGAATCTCCACATAGGTAAGGGTCAGCGCGGCGATCATGGAAACGAGTGCCAAGGTAGGGGCAGTGCGCCAATAATTGGCCAGCAGCAGCCCTTTCAGCGCCGCTGCATATTCCTCGGGTTGATAGGTGAAGGTGAGCACCCACAATTCCTCGGGATCCTCCCGCTTGGGCGGAGGGGTGACGGGCAGACTTTGGGGTTGCAGGCGTCCGATAAACCGACGGTGGTTGGCGGGCAGCCGATCTGCCGCCTGCCGCACCTGTGTTGCCAGCTCAGGGGTCATACAACGGGCGGGCAGAATCAGTGCCGGACTGGACGCAGCAGAAAACACCATCATTTCGGGGGTCTCAATAAACAGCACGTGTTCATCCAGACGGATGTGAGCGGTACCGAACTGACTCACCTTCTCAATGCAGTCATTAAAAATCTGCAAATAGCCATAATAATGCATACCCGCCCGAGCGCTGCGATCAAACTGAGCGGCGGCGGTTTTCTTCATTTTGCGGGGGACGTACCAATACAGGAACAAGCCGGGCAACAGCACCAACAGGGCGCCAGCCAACCATACCGGATCGGGATACCCCTCCTGCCCCAGTCGCCACCATTCTTCCAACGCCAGAAACACCAGCACTGCACAGCAGATGACGGACACAAGTAGAGTGGCGCGCCGCATCCGCAACGGGCCGTTGACCCGCGCCAACAAAAGGCGGAACTGAATGAACTCGTCCCGATTCAGGTCTACATAGGGTTTTTCGTCCACCGGAGGCTGTTCCGGCACAATTTTCTCTTCTTCCATAGGTTCCTCACTCCATTATACGTCGAGATTCTCCACGTACTGGGCATTTTTCTCAATGAAGTCGCGGCGAGGCTCCACTTTATCTCCCATCAGGATGGAGAAGGTCTCGTCCGCCTGCTGGGCATCTTCCAGGCACACTTTCAGCAGAGTACGGGTGGCAGGATCCATAGTGGTTTCAAAGAGCTGCTCGGGATCCATCTCACCGAGACCCTTGTACCGCTGAATGTCCGCGTTGCCGCCCAGCTGCTCGATATAGCGGTCGCGCTCCTCATCCGAGAAGGCATAGAAGGTCTGCTTGGCACGGCTGACACGATACAGAGGCGGCTGAGCAATATACACATGACCCTCGTCAATCAAGGGGCGCATATAGCGGAAGAAGAAGGTCAGCAGCAGGGTGCAGATGTGGGAACCGTCCACGTCCGCATCCGCCATAATAATGACCTTGCCGTACCGCAGTTTGGTAATGTCAAAGTCCTGACCGATGCCGCAACCCAAGGCCGCAACCACCGGCACCAGCTTCTCGTTGGTATATACTTTATCAATACGGGCCTTCTCCACATTGAGCATCTTGCCCCACAAGGAGAGAATCGCCTGATAGTTGCGGTCACGGCCCTGCTTGGCAGAGCCGCCGGCGGAATCTCCCTCAACAATGTAGAGTTCGGTCCGCTCAGGGTCGCGCCAGATACAATCCGCCAGCTTGTCGGGCATACGGAAGGAGCTGAGCTTCTTGCTGTTACGGGCATTGTCCCGCGCCTTCTGCGCCGCCTCGCGCACCTTGGCGGAGTTGATGGATTTCTCCAAAACGGTCTTTGCCACTGTGGGGTTCTCATCCAAATAGGCGGTCAGCTTATCAGTAAGCAGCTGGTTGACCAGCGTACCGATGGCGGTGTTGCCCAATTTTGCCTTGGTCTGGCTCTCAAACTGGGCATCCTCCAACTTGACGGATACCACCGCCATAATGCCTTCACGGACGTCGTCGCCTTTCAGGCGGAACTTGTCATCCTTGAACATCTTATACCGCAGGGCATAGTCGTTGAAGATACGGGTGATGGCAGTCTTGAAAGCCACCTCGTGGGTACCGCCGTCCACCGTGTTCATATTGTTGGCAAAAGAAACGATGTTCTCGTTGTAACTGTCGTTGTACTGGAAGGCCACCTCGGCGGTGGAGCCGCCGCTGGTGAGGGTCAGATGGATCACCTGCTCGTGGAGGGGCGTATAGCCGCGGGTCTTGTTAAGGAACTCCACGAAGGAGGAGATACCGCCCTCGTAGCAGTAGTTTTCACTACGCACATTCTCCGCATCCCGACGGTCGGTAAAGGTGATGGACAGACCCGCATTCAGAAAGGCCTGCTCCCGCAGACGCTTTTGCAAGGTCTCGTAATCGTATTCGGTGGTTTCGGTGAAGATGGCGGGATCCGCCTTAAAGCGCACCAGCGTACCTGTCTCTTCCGTGTCCCCGATGATCTTCAACTCTGTGACGGTATGACCCTTTTCAAAGCGCTGATGATGGACGTGGCCTTCACGGCTGACCTCCACCTCCAACCACTCGGAAAGGGCGTTCACCACAGAGGAACCCACACCGTGCAGACCGCCGGCCACCTTATAGCCGCCGCCGCCGAACTTACCGCCGGCGTGGAGCACGGTGAGCACCACCGTCACGGCGGGCATACCCAATTTCTCATTGATACCCACGGGAATACCGCGTCCGTTATCCCGCACGGAAATAATGTCGCCCGGCTCGATCTCCACCTCAATGTGAGAGCAATAACCGGCCAACGCCTCATCGATGGAGTTGTCCACGATCTCATACACCAGATGGTGCAGACCGCGAGGACCCGTGGAACCGATATACATACCGGGGCGCATACGCACCGCTTCCAGTCCTTCCAATACCTGTATATCGCTTTCGTTATAGGATACCTCTGCCTCCTCTTGGGGTTGCAGCAGTTCTACTTCGTTTGCCATCATTGGTTCCTCCTATCCTTAGCCGTTTGCCCGCTTACGAAGCGTGGACGGCGCCATTTGTGCTATATAGACTGTGGTCTTTTCCCTCTCCTTGTTCGGTGCGCACACCACAAAGGATTTGGGCAGTTCCATACTCACGTAGGTCACGCGCTTTTCTTTTTCCGCTTGTTTAAGAAAGGAACGGGTGCGGGGAGATACGGTGGTATTATCCATATCGAAGATGCCGATGATCTCTCGTTTTCGCACCACCACGTCCTGACCTAGGTGTAAATACATACAAAATCAATTCCTAACTGTAATATTTTAATCATATATTACGCCTTGTTTAATTTGAAACACTTTTCCGGCGGTGTTTTTCAGCGCCACCGTAGGTTCACAGCAGGTGACAAACACCTGCCATCCGTCAATGTGATTAAGAATGTAATCCTGACGGGAGCTGTCCAGCTCACTCATCACGTCATCCAAGAAAGCCACCGGTGTTTCGCCGGTCACTTCTTTAAGCAGGGTGGCCTCGGCTAATTTAAGCGCCAGCACTGCACTGCGCTGTTGCCCTTGGGAGCCGTAAGAGCGCACCGGCAGACCGTCGATGGTCAGGCACAGATCGTCCCGATGGGCACCAACGGTGGTGTGTCCCACCGCCCGATCACTGCGTCTTGCCTCCTCGATCTGGGCCAGCCACTGCTGTGCCATTTCCGCCGCTGAAACCTCTTGTGTTTCTACTGATGTCTGCCAGGACAAACACAGCTGTTCCTTTCCTCCCGACAAACCGTCATAGATCTGTGCCGCAATAGGTTGCAGCCGTTTCACATAGTGACAGCGCGCCACCGTTAGACGAGTGCCCGCCACCGCCAAGGAATGATCCCACAAGGAGAGCATTTCCTGCTGCGGCGTCCCGAAGGTATCATTCTCCCGACATTGCCGCAAAAAAGCATTACGCTGAGTGAGGACCTTCTGATATTCCGTCAAAGTACCGATATAACTCGGTTTTAACTGACAATAGGCACTGTCCACAAAACGGCGGCGCCCCTCAGGTCCGTCCTTAATAAGGGATAAATGCGTGGGGGAAAACACCACACCGCAGAAATGACCCGCCAATTTCGCTGCCGAGGACAAGGAGACGCCGTTAAGGCTCACCTGACGGCGCTGCTGAATGGCGATTGTCGCCTCCTGTTCCCGCCCTTGGGCAAAAAAGGACAGACCCAACACGGCTTTTTCCGCATCAAAGGACACCATTTCACTATCCTTAGCGCCGCGGAAGCTGCGGGCACCGGTAAACAGCCAACAAGCCTCTAACAGATTCGTCTTGCCTTGGGCATTATCACCGAAAAGAATATTAACACCCTCGCTCGGTGTCCACCGTCCGGAGTGCAGATTTCGAAATCCCTCAAAGGAGAGTTCACGCACTAACAACCGTGATTTCCTCACCGATGTCAGGGATGCCGATCACTTCGCCGCCCCGCAGTTTTTTACCACGCATGGTACAGATCTCACCGTCCAGCGTCACACCGCCGGACTGAATGCGCACCTTAGCCTGTCCGCCGGTCTCTACACAACCGGTGAGTTTCAGCAGATCATCCAGACGGATATACTCATCTTCTAATGTAAAGCGTTGTTTGCTCATTTTTTCAACCTCACAGGCAGCACCAGAAATAAGAAGTTATTCCCTTCCTTGGGAAGGATCTTCATAGGTTTGAGGGCGCCGGCCAGTTTTACCGTAACCTCATCGGTCTCGCTGTTTTTCAGTGCATCCAGCAGGAAGCGGGAATTAAAGCCCATCTCCTCTTCGTTGCCCACGATCTCAGCACCGATGCTGTCGTTGGCACTACCCAAAGGTGTAGCACAAGACACGGCAATGCTGTTATTGCGGAACTCGCACACCAAAGGAGATTTCAGCCGATCGTTGATCACCAACGAGACACGATCCACCGCGTCCATAAAGCAGCGGGTATTCACCGTCACTGTGGTGCTCTCATCGGGAGAAATGATCTTGTCATAGGCCATAAACTCGCCGTCCAGCAAACGGGAGATAACGGCATATCCGTCGATCTCAAAAATAATATGACGACGACCCACGATCAGAGAGCAAGGCTTTTCCTCGTCCTTTAACAATTTGAGAATCTCCTGCAAGGTCTTACCGGGCACCACAAAGGACATCTCTTCTTCATTTTGCATAGCCTCACTGCGCATAGCCAGACGATAGCCGTCCACACTTACCAGACGCAACTCATCTTTCCGCATCTCAAACAGCGTACCCGTATAAATGGGACGAGGATCGTTGGGAGCCGCCACCGCAAAGATGGTCTGACGGATCATACTCTTAATGACTGCCTGCGACAGAGAGATGGCAGAGCCATCCTCCACCTTAGGAATATCGGGGTAATCCGCCGCCGACATTCCCATAATAGCAAACTCGGTCACATCGCCGCGAATGATGGTATTGTATTTATCATCGGTCTGAATGGCAATGTGCTCACCGGGCATTTTGCGGACGATGTCGCCGAACATACGGGCGGACAGCACGATCTCACCGGGTTCCTTCACCGTGGCGGCAATGGTCGTGGTAATGCCCAATTCCATATCAAAGCCTGCCAAGAACAAGGTATTACCTTGTGCCTGTAACAGAATGCCTTCCAGAGCAGGTAAACTGGCTTTGGTGGATACGGCGCGCTGTACGTTACCGACTGCTTCGATCAATTCCACTTTGTCACATACGATATTCATAACAAAACCACCTTTTTCTATAATTAACCAAGATATATAAATATTATTTTCAGTAGTAGTAATAGGGCCGGTGAGAATGTGGAAAATGCGCAAAAAGCCTTTTATAATGCGGAATTATGATAGCTGATTTATTCACTGTTTGCTGGGAAAAAATTGGGTAAATGTGAAAGACGTTTTTTGTTTTACACCACCCTGTGAAAGGTGGTTGGTGGAAGGTGAAAAATCGGTGAAAAACAGGCAACATTTGCATTATAATAAGGTTTAATTATAATAAGGGGCGGTTATCCGGCGGTCGTTCACCGGATAACCGTGTAAAAAGATCAGTTTTCGCTGATATTTTTAATAATGTCGTTGACCATGTTACGGAAACTGGGATCCGTCTCCATCTGCTTTTCTACCTTTTGAATGGCGTAGACGATGGTGGTGTGATCCCGTCCGCCGAACTCTTCGCCAATGGATTTCATCGGCAGATTGGTGATGTTGCGCACCACGTAGGCGGCCATCTGTCGGGCACGGGAAATGGGCGCCGACTGTTTATTGGAACGAATGTCCTCCGGATTTACGTTCATAGTCCGCGCCACCTCGGTGATGATGCGCTCCACCGTGATGGGCACCGGCTGATTGTCGTTGCGGATGTCCCGAATGGCGTTTTGTGCGGCGATGAGGCCGGGGTGCTCGTTGTCCATCAGGTACTGGGCGCGCATCCGTTTCACTACACCCTCCAGCTGACGGACGTTGGATTTTAACTGATTGGCAATGTACATGGCCACATCGTCCTGAATGGGCAGGTCCAGCATTTGTGCCTTGCGACGGATGATGGCCACGCGGGTCTCCAAATCCGGCGGCTGAATATCGGCGGTCAGACCCATAACAAAGCGGGATTGCAGGCGCTCCTCCAAGGTGGCGATCTCGCGGGGAGGGCGGTCACTGGTCAGCACGATCTGCTTACCGTTGGAGTGGAGATGATCGAAGGTGTGGAAGAACTCCTCCTGGGTACTGGCCTTACCGCCGATGAACTGAATGTCGTCCACCAGCAACACATCCACCTGACGGTATTTGGCGCGGAAATCCGGCGTGGTACCGTCGTGAATAGCCTCGATCAGCTCGTTGGTCATGGTCTCGCCCTTGGTGTACAGAATACGGGCACGGGGATTCTTCTTTTGAATCTCCTTGCAGATGGCACACAACAGGTGAGTTTTGCCCAGACCGGAGCCGCCGTAAATAAACAAGGGATTATACAGCACCGCGGGCTTCTCCGCTACCGCCTGAGCAGCGGCATGAGCAAACTTATTGGAAGAACCCACCACGAAGTTCTCAAAGGTGAAGACCTCATCCGCCAGTGCGGTGGGGAAACCGTTACCCTGAATAGGCAGCGCCGCCGTGGCACCGGGATCGTCGGGGGTACTCTCCAAAGAGAGGATACGCAGACCCAGCGGGATGCCTAAGGTTATCCGCAGCGCTTCCAGCAGGCGCTCGCTGTACATTTCCAGAATGGTGTTTTTCAGCCACTCAGTCTTGACAGTGACTACCATTTCGCCGTCTTCAATACGGCGAGGCTCCATGCACTTAATATACACATCATAGGCGATCTCGCTGATATCCGAGCGGCGGATATAGTCCAGCACCTGATCCCAAATCTGATTGACCGTCTCCATTGTTTTTTCTCCTCATTATGTCAAAAAAATAAACGGATAAAAATACCTACTTATATACTTCATAAGTATAACATAATAATTAAGTTATTTCAATTGTTTTTTGCCCTATTTCAGCAAAAAATGTGAAAAAGATAGCCGTAGGTATCCCCACGGCTCAAAAACGCCGTTTCAAGCCCTTTTCGGGAGCAAAAACAGGGCCTTTGAAGGACGGAAGCCAACACGGTTTTGCCTTTGTCGGTTTTCACATACAAAAATGCACAAAGAATCGAAGAAAAGAAACAGAAACTTCCCCACCTTTCACAGCCTTTTCCACAAGATATTGTGTTTACTTAAAACCTTCACCACAAGAGTGAAAAAATATCTCACAAAATCGCGGCAGAAAGGGAATTTGTCCTTGACTTTTCGGGAGAGGTTAGTATATAATAACACATTGTCAGGTTGTATGCGTATTTTTTACGCGGTACAACGCCACTTACGAATTGAAAGGAGGAGCAGAAGATGTTCCGTACTTACCAGCCCAAGAAGCGCCATCGCAAGATGGAGCACGGTTTCCGCAAGAGAATGGCTACTGCCAACGGCCGTAAGGTTCTGGCTCGCAGAAGAGCGAAGGGCAGAGCGCGTCTGACCCACTAAAAAAGAGGCCACGGTACGGCATTGCCGTCGTGGCTTTTTTTATTACTCGTTCCATCCGGTTACCGAAAAGAGGGATTCTATGGCAACATGGCAGACCCTGTGCGAAAACAAGGATTTTCGCACCCTGTATTATCGGGGCAAATCACAGGTACATCCGGCACTGGTCACCTACGTGCGGCGCAATCGGTTGGGGGTTCCCCGCATCGGCATCACCACCGGCAAGAAGGTGGGCTGCGCCGTGCGCCGCAGCCGCAGTCGACGGATCATACGGGAGGCCTTTCGTCCTCTTTGGCCGCAAGTGGGTGGCTACGACATCGTTTTTGTGGCCCGCGGACTCACACCGGAGTGCAAGAGCACCGATTTGATACCGGTGATGACCCGCCATCTCAAACAGTTGGGTGTGATCGGGGATGAATAAAAACTGGTTTTTGCCCAAAACGTGGCTGATGGGAGCCGTTCGGTTCTATCGGCGGCATATCTCTTCCCACACGGTGCCCACCTGTCGGTTCACTCCCTCTTGCTCCGCCTACGCGCTGGAAGCATTGGAGAAGCACGGCGCCTTCTTCGGCACACTCTTGACCCTGTGGCGCATCCTGCGCTGCAACCCTTTGTGTAAAGGGGGATATGATCCGGTGCCGGAGACCCTGTTTGCCCGTAAACGGGACAAACAGTCTTAACCTTTGACCCTACCGCAGTCCGTCCACCCCACCTCCTTCTTCTGTGACGGATTGCTATGGAGTAATTATTTATAGGAGGTAATATCTTATGATGGGAATCTTCAGCATTTTCGCAAAACCCCTGGGCTTTTTGATGCAGTGGATCTATCAGTTGGTGCCCAGCTACTTTGTGGCGCTGCTTCTGTTTACGGTCTTGGTGCGTCTGGTGATCTTCCCCCTGTCCATCAAGAACCAGAAGAGTGCGGCAGACCGTGCCCGTCTGGCGCCCCGCTTGGAGCGGATCCAGAAGAAATACGGTCAGGATCGGCAGAAGCTGATGGAGAAGCAGCAGGCTCTGTACGAAAAAGAGGGTGTCAAGATGACCGGCGGCTGTCTGCCCATGCTGGTGCAGATGCTGGTGCTGCTCAGCGTTATCGCGGTTATCTATAAGCCCCTGACCTATATGCAGCGTATTCCGGAAGAGCAGATCAACGCCTGTGTGTCCGCCGTGGAGGATGAGCACGTGGAAGAGATCAAGCTGTCTCTGGATAAGAAAGAGCTGAGCGATAAGGAATACGAAAAGCAGTTTACAGAAGAGAAGAATAAGATAAAGCAGAAATATTCTGACAAGTCTTATTACCGTGAGATGTATCTGCTGCAAGAGATGGATACCTACCGCGATTCTGTTCTGGCGAATCTTCAGGAAGAGTGTGACCTTGATCGGAGCAAGGCCCAACAGGTCATGGACAATATGCAAAAAACCGGTGAGGAGTTCTCTATCTTCGGGCGTTCTTTGTTGGTGCTTCCCTCTTCCTTCGGCATTATGCCTAACTGGACCTGGCTCATCGTGCTGGCATCCGGCCTGTCTTCCTTTATGACCAGTATGCTGTCTATGAAGTACAGCAAGGCGTCTATGCCGAAGGAGCAGCAGCAAATGGCCGGCTGCTCCACCAATATGATGATGTATATGATGCCGGTGATGTCCTTTGTCTTCTCCTTCACGGTGCCGGCAGGTGTGGCGGTGTATTGGACCTTCTCCAACCTGTTGGCGATGGTGCAGACCGTGGCGCTCAATGCTATGTATAACCCTGCTAAGATCCGCGCTCAGGCCGAGGCGGAATACGCCGAGCGCCGCCGTAAGAAAGCGGAGGACAAGGCTCGTCTGAAAGAGGCGCGTCTGGCGGAACAGGCCGCTTGGCAGAAAGAAGAGAATGAGAAGCGTGCTCAGGCCAAGGGCGATATTACTAAGAAAAAATCGGCAACCACCACCGCCACTCCTGCGGAATTGCCGAAAGAAATAGTTGACGAGATCCCCAAGGAGCCCGTCGATGCAGAGGAGGAAACGAAATGAAAAAAGAATTGACCAAAGAAGCGGCCTCCATTGAAGAGGCCAAGCGGCTCATCGCCGAGGAGCTGGGTGTGGCCGAGGATGCGGTCACCTACGAGATCCTGCAAGAGCCGGAGAAGAAGGTGCTGGGTCTGTTCGGCGGTACCGCCGCCATCGTGAAGGGCACCGCGTCGGTACAAGGCAATGCGTCCGCCGCCGCCAAGGCGTATTTGGAGCAGATCCTGAACGGTATGGGTGTGGAGGACTTTTCCATCACCGTGGCGGAGCAGGAGAACGGCTGTGTGATTACGCTGGATGGCGAAAATCTGGGCTTTATCATCGGTCGCCGCGGCGAGACCTTGGATGCGTTGCAGTATCTCACCAGTCTGGTGGCGAATCGTGCCGACAATGCTTACTATCGTGTGACTCTGGACATCGGCAACTACCGCGAGAAGCGGGAGCAGGCGCTGATCAGTCTGGCTCGCCGTTTGGGCGGTCAGACCGCCCGCACCGGTCGCCGTCACTCTCTGGAGCCTATGAACCCTTATGAGCGCCGCATTATCCACACCACCGTGCAGGATATGGAAGGCGTCATCTCCTGGTCGGTGGGCACCGATCCCAACCGTCACGTAGTGATCGGCCCCTCTGACGATAACCCCAACAAGGACCGCGCTAACGAGCGCAGCGGCCGTAGCGGTCACGGTGGCCGTGGTGGTCGTCGCAACGACCGTGGAGAGCGCGGCGAGCGCCGTGAGCGCCGCAACAGCGACTATCAGGTAACGGCGCCGGAGCGCCCCGTGCGTGAGTTCATCTCCCGCAGCAACCCTCTGCCGGTAGCAGACGATTTTGCTCCCACCCGCACCGAGTCGGAGAAAGAACAGAGCGCGACCTTGTACGGACGTATTGATCTGTAAACGTGTAGGGAGCGCTCGGACGATTTTTGCTGCTTTGGGAATATGGCGAAGCCATATTCAGGGGGCGGCAAGGCACTAGCGACGCGTAGAACATACGAGCCGCCCCGCGCGACCTTGTACGGACGTATTGATCTGTAAACGTGTTAAATCCCTTCCGAGTACGCTCGGAGGGGATTTTATTTTGTCAGCATTGTCCGTATTATGACCCAATGATTCTTGTATACTATACTCACGGAAAGGGAAATGCCCTCTCCGAAAACAAGAAATCAGGAGGGATCATCATGAAGTTTGCCTCGATCAGCAACAGTGAGAAGTTCTGGGAGGTCATCTATGCCAGCGTTTGTCTGGACGGTGAAGCCCGGGAAGAAGCGCTGAAACGCCTGCAAGTACCTGCCAACCCGATGAGCGCCTGAGCCTATCGGAGCTTGCAGGATGTGGGACCCTATGCCCTCAAAGCATAGGGTCTTTTTTATTTTTAAGCAAGACTTCCTCTTTTTTCACAAAACAAACCGCAAAGAATGCAACAAATCCACTCTGTCCACAAAGATATGGTGTATCAAAAAGAAAAACAGCCACAAACCCTTGATTTTACTGGGTTTTTCGGCTCTTTTTTATTTCTTGCAAAAAATGAAATAAAAAACGAGAAACAGAGCAAAACGGCGTAAAACGGAGAGAAAATGAGAGAATGAGGGATGTAAATTAAATTTTAGGCAATTTGGGGATTGACAGCGTTATTTCCTTGTGTTATTATAAGTCGCGTTCCAAAAAAGCAAGTCGGTCTGTCGCCCCACGGCGGCTAACCCAAGACCGCACCAAACGGGTCGCTTGCGGGCCCACGAACAAAAATAGGAGGATACAACTATGACTTTTATGGCTAAAGCTGGTCAGGTCGAGCGTAAGTGGTACATCATCGACGCTGCCGGCAAACCCCTGGGTCGTGTGGCTGCCGAGGCTGCTGTTCTGCTGCGCGGCAAGCACAAGCCCACCTTCACCCCCCACGTGGACTGTGGTGACAACGTCATCATCATCAACTGCGCGCAGGCTGTTCTGACCGGCAAGAAGCTGGAGCAGAAGAAGTGGCAGCGCCACACCGGCTGGATCGGTAACCTGAAGACCACCAAGTATGCCACCCTGGTGGCTCAGCGCCCCACTAAGGCGATGGAGCTGGCTGTGGGCGGCATGATCCCCAACACCCACATCGGTCACGCGGCGGAGACCCGTCTGCACTGCTTCGCCGGTGCTGAGCATCCTCATGCCAGCCAGAAGCCCGAAGTGTTCGAGCTGTAATTAAAGGAGGAGACGACAATGGATTACAATACCAGACCCTTTTTCTACGGCACCGGTCGCCGTAAATCCTCTGTGGCTCGCGT
>JAZOWI010000020.1:0-15144 GCA_045659145.1 Acutalibacteraceae bacterium
ATTTGCTCCGCAAATGCCACCTCCCTCGTCAGAGGGAGGCCATCACAAAGCATCCTGGTTTTGTTTTATATCTCTCTTTCTTTTCATCGCTAAAGCTTTATCCAACCACGCGACTATCGCGTGGTTTTCGTTTACAAAAAGTCACCCCGAAATCATTCGGGGTGGCTAACAGAGCATTTCTCATCGACTTATTCTTTGTTGTTTCACTTTTTCATACACCAATTCTACACCAATTTGGTGTGGAGATGCGTGAAATTACATTACGATACATTTTTTGCGGAAATCCCATAAGCCCTTGATACAACTGGGTTTATGGGGTTTTGTGGATTTTTAAAGAGTTACGAAATTAGGCCGATTATCACCGATACCTAATTTCACTCAAAACATCCTTTCTCTTCATCGTCCGCATTATTCAAACCAAATCTCAACACCAGCATCGTCAGAAAAACCATCGATCCACCAAAAATTCAAAGATCTCACTTTCCCTTGACATTCAAACTCATACGTCTCTATGGCAGGAGTTAATCCGTTCACAGCAGGAGTCAATTCCGAATAGCACCAACCATAAATCGTGTCATTATGTGTTTTATAGGGGAATAAGACAAATTGTTCCTTATCGCCGGTCACAACGAATTCGGACGGAGAATCCAAAAACGACTCCTCTGTATATCCGGAAACACAGTATAACCCCTCATCATTGGTAACAACAGAAACCGTTACAAGCGTATCATCTTGGGAAACAAATGCCATAACAACAATGTCATCGATTCTTTTTTTGTGAAGCAATTCTTTGACTGTTAAAGTTCTTAATGTTTCAGCCGTTTGATCCGCTTTTTGTGCCAACGCTTGTTCAGGCGTGTCGTGCCATACATCTCCGAAATATAGATATTTTGAAGATGCACATCCAACGGATAATACAAGAAGGACAAAAACGACCATCATCGTCAATAAAGACTTTTTCATTTTCCGCATCCTTTCTCCTCATCGTCCGCAGCACTGCTTATATTTCTTGCCGCTGCCGCAGGGGCAGGGGTCGTTGCGTCCCACTTTTTCGGACTCTTTCTTGCGCACCGGCTGCTTCTTGTCGGTGCCGTCGCCGCCGGCATTGGTGCCGGTCTCCTTGGCGATCTGCTTGCGCTGAGGCTCCTCCTGCGCCCGCACCTCCACCGTTAGGATGGCATGGGCGGTATCCTCACGGATGGCGGACACCATCTGCTCGAACATCTCAAAGCCCTCGTTGCGGTAGACCACCACAGGGTCGTGCTGACCGATGGCCCGCAGGTGGATGCCGCGGCGCAACTCGTCCATATTATCGATGTGATCCATCCAGTAGCGATCCACGGTCTGCAACAGGACCACCCGCTCCAGCTCCCGCATCATCGTGTCGCCGTACTTCTGCTCCTTGGCGGCGTAGACTTGCATAGCGCGATCGGTGAGCAGCTCCACGATATCCTCCCGCTCCATATCCTCCAGCTCCTGAGCGGAGTAGCGGAAGTCCTCGTCGGTGCACAACCAGCCGCGATAGCAGCTGCGCAGACCCTCCAGATTCCAGTTCTGGTGCTCCTCGTTATCCTCGGTGAACTGAGCCACGTTGGCGGCGATGGACTGCTCCACCATCTTGACGATGCTATCGTGAACGTTGCCGTCCGCCAGCACCGTGTCGCGCTGACCGTAAATGACCTCGCGCTGTTTATTCATCACGTCGTCGTATTTGAGCACGTCACGGCGGATGCCGAAGTTGCGCTCCTCCAGATGGCGCTGGGCAGTCTCCACCGCGCCGGTGAGCAGCTTGGCCTCAATGGGCATATCCTCTTCCACACCCAGCATATTCATCATGGCATCCACACGGCTGCCGCCGAACAGGCGCATCAGATCGTCCTCCAAGGACAGATAGAATCGGGTGGCGCCGGGGTCGCCCTGACGACCCGCACGACCCCGCAACTGGTTATCGATACGGCGAGACTCGTGGCGCTCGGTGCCCAGGATGAACAGACCGCCCGCGTCCTTGACCGCCTCGGCCTCGGGACGAATCTGCTCCTTGTATTTCTCGTTAAGTTCCTTAAACTGTGCGCGGGCGGCAAGGATCTCCTCGTCATCGGTCTCGCCGTAGGCGGTGGACTCGGCGATGAGCTCCTCGGGAATGCCCATACGGCGCATCTCCGCCTTGGCCAAGAACTCTGCATTACCGCCCAACATAATATCGGTGCCGCGTCCCGCCATATTGGTGGCGATGGTGACGGCGCCCAGCTTACCCGCCTGAGCCACGATCTCCGCTTCCTTCTCGTGGTACTTGGCGTTGAGCACCTCGTGGGGGATGCCGGTGCGCTTCAAAAGCGAGGACAGCAGCTCGGATTTCTCAATGGAGATGGTGCCTACCAGCACCGGCTGACGGCGGGCGTGGCACTCCTTAATTTGCTCAATGATGGCACGGAACTTGGCCGCCTCAGTCTTGTACACCACGTCAGACTTATCCTCGCGGATGACCGGCTTATTGGTGGGAATCTCCACCACGTCCAGACGGTAGATCTGGTTAAACTCCATCTCCTCGGTCATGGCGGTACCCGTCATACCGGAGAGTTTTTTATACAGACGGAAGAAGTTCTGGAAGGTAATGGTGGCAAGGGTCTTGCTCTCCCGCTCCACCTTCACGCCTTCCTTAGCCTCAATGGCCTGATGCAGACCCTCGTTGTAGCGGCGGCCGAACATAATACGACCGGTGAACTCATCCACGATGAGCACCTGACCGTCCTTGACCACATAGTCCACATCCCGCTGCATCACGCCGCGGGCCTTAATAGCCTGGTTGATGTGGTGGAGCAGAGTAACGTTCTCCGCATCCATCAGGTTGTCCACCTTGAAGTGAGCCTCCGCCTTGGCCACGCCGGAACGGGTCAGGGTGGCAGTGCGGGCCTTCTCATCCACGATGTAGTCCCCGTCCACCGAGTCCTGCTCCTCTTTGGCATCCATCTCTTTGATGCGGAAGGCTTTTAGGGTGCGGGCGAAGGCATCCGCCACATTATACAGCTCCGTGGACTTATCCCCCTGACCCGAGATGATAAGGGGGGTGCGCGCCTCGTCGATGAGAATGGAGTCTACCTCATCCACAATGGCGAAGTGATGACCCCGCTGGACCTTATTCTCCTGATGCACCACCATATTGTCCCGCAGATAGTCAAAGCCCAACTCGTTGTTGGTGCCGTATGTAATATCGGCGGCATAGGCGGTGCGGCGCTCCTCCTTATCCAGTCCGTGGGCAATAAGACCCACCGACAAGCCCAGATAGCGGTACACCTTACCCATCCACTCGCTGTCGCGGCGGGCCAGATAGTCGTTGACCGTCACGATGTGCACACCCTTGCCGGTCAAGGCATTCAGGTAGGCGGGCAGGGTGGCCACCAAGGTCTTACCCTCACCGGTGCGCATCTCCGCGATGCGGCCCTGATGGAGAATGATGCCGCCGATGACCTGCACGGGAAAATGCTTCATCCCCAGCACCCGCCAGGAGGCCTCGCGGCACACCGCGAAGGCGTCGGGCAAAATGCTGTCCAGATCCTCCCCCATGGCCAGTCGGTCACGGAGCACGTCGGTCTGGGCGCGGAGAGTGGCCTCGTCCATGGCGGCATAGGTTTCTTCCAGCGCCAACACCTGATCGCAGATGGGGCGCACCCGCTTAATTTCTTTTTGGCTGTAATCGCCGAATAAGGCTTTCAGCAAACCCATATATCTTCAAACCTTTCTCAAAAAAGTTGCAGTAACACAATTTAAACTTTATTATAGCACACATTTGCGGCGGTGGCAACCACCCAAACCGTAAAATTTCCGTAAATATAGCGGCTTTTTTCGGCACAAATCGCATCCGTTGCCTATTGACAACCATATCGACTAACAGTATAATGTTAATGGTATTCGTTTGTACGAAAAGGAGTTAAAACAATGAAACTGATTGGTAAAAACGGACTGAGCCGCTTCATTGAGGTGGCGCTGTGGGTGCTGATGGCGGTGATCGTGGTGCTGCTGCTGACCCTCCCCTTCAGCATCACGTGGGTGACCGAGCGCACCCCCGAAGACCCGTACTATTTCAAATATCTCATCATCCTTGCCTATTCCGGCGTGATGGCGGAGCTGGTCCTGTGGCAGTGCCGCGGGATGATCCGCAACGTCAACAAGGGCAAGGTCTTCTCCGAAAACACCGTGCGCCGCCTACGGGTGGCGGCGACAGAGCTGATGGTGCTGGCCGCCTTCTATGCCGCCACTATGTTCTGGATGTCCAAGTTCTTTATGGCCTTTCTCTTCGTGGTGTTCGTCATCGGCGCCTGTCTGCTGCTGGTGCTGGCCGAGATCTTCCGTCAGGCCATCCGCTACAAAGAAGAGAACGACATGACCATATAAGGAGGCGGCACTATGGGTATTATCATCAATCTGGATGTGATGATGGCCAAGCGCAAGATGGGCCTGACCGAGTTATCCGACAAGGTAGGCATCACCTTAGCCAACCTCTCCATCCTCAAAAACAACCGTGCCCGCGCCGTGCGTTTCTCTACACTGGACGCCATCTGTCGAGCGCTCAATTGCCAGCCCGGCGATATTCTGGAATACGTGCCGGACAAGGGCGCTGCGATCGAAGATTAACAAAAGGGCGGAGCATATCCGCCCTTTTTCACAAGGAGTTTTGCGTATGAACGGTCAAGAACGGGTGCGCCGCACCCTGCAAGGATCGCCGGTGGATCGTCAGCCCATCTACGGCTGGGTGTTCGCCAACCTCACCGACCCCATCACCGAAGCCTTCGGATCGGTGGAGGCCTTTGAGGATCATTATGAGTTTGACATCGCCCACATTTTCGGCGGTCCCCGCTGTTTTAATTGGGAGATGTTGGATCGGATACGGGACGAAAACGGCGGCGAACTGACCCCCGATCTGCTGGCGGACGTAGACTTTCTCCTTTCCCCCGATCAGATGGACGGCTACGAGTCCATGGCGGCTTCGCTGGCCCATCACAAGGCGAGAGGGCGGTTCACCTACGTGCAGACTCCCGGCTTTTTCGAGCATTACAACGACCTGTTCGGCATCGAGAATCATCTGATGTACACCGCCCTCTATCCCGACGAACTGCACGCCATCTATCAGCGGCAGGCGGAGTGGACCGTCCGCTTTGCGGACCATTGTCTTGAACTGGGAGCGGACTGCATCCATATCTCCGATGACTGGGGTGCCCAAAAGGATATGCTGTTCAGCCCCGTGTTCTGGTGGGAGCACATCTACCCGCACCTGAAACGGGTGGTGGACCACGTCCACGAAAAGGGTGCCTTCGTCAGCCTTCACTCCGACGGAGCGGTGATGCGGGTAGCCGACGGCATCCGCGACGTGGGCTTCGATATGGTGCACCCTTGGCAGGAGAACGCGGGAATGTCCTACGACACCTATCTGGACAAATACGCCGATTCCTTCGCCATCTTGGGCGGCGTGTGCGTCCAGTCCGCCATCGGCATCCTGCCGCAACCGCAGTTGGAGGCGGAGATCCGTCGGGTATTTGGACTGCTCAAAGGCAAGCGCTGGATCTGCTGTACCACCCATTTCGTGCAGGATCACTGCTCCATCGAGGACTTGCGATTTGCCTACGACCTGATCTACAAATTAGCCAGAGAATAAAAAGGAAGGGAGAAACCGACGGTTTCTCCCTTCCTTTCGTTTTACGGCTCGCGGGTGGTGAGATACCACACCGCTCGTTCAATGGAATCCTTGGAATTGCCCCAGTCGTTACTGCCGGCATTGCGGTGATCGTACATCTCGCAGAAGTGGTGCACGTCCCCCCGCAATTCGGTGAGATAACGATGAGCCAGCTTAGAGGCCTCCTTGGCAAAGTCCGGCTGGGCCTTCTTGCTCATAGCGCCGCCCGACGCCGCCACTAAATCGGAAAAATGGGGCAGACACAAACAGGGCTGGTCCTCAAAGAACTGACGAAACTCCTTCTGGGCCTCCCAGGTGCGGCAGACGGTGGCCAGCATCTTGTCCATGGCATCCCCCATCTGATCGCACACAAAGCAGGAACAGCCGGTACGATGAGCGTCCTTGGCCTGCTTCTTGGCATTCTTCCCCACCAAGGGAGCACCGGCGAAGACTTGCTTCTCCATCTCGTCCAGATGGCTCTCCAACATCAGCGCCACGCTCAAACGATTGCGCTGACCCAGTATCTGCCGATAGTGATCCAGACAAAAGCCCTTTTTGTTGGTCTCCATGCGCACGTCCGGCTCCATCATAGCCGCGCCGGTGATATATTCCACCGCCCGATTCTCCAACGTATTGCGCAGACGGCAGATGGGACAGCCGTCCTTCTCTTCAAACACTTCCGCTACGGGGATATTGGTAATATCGTATCTCATATTCTCCCTCTCCTTATGCTCGGATACGGCGCACCGCCACCGTGCGACCGGTCTTATCGTCCAAGGTGAACAATACGGCGTCCATAGCGCAGGCTCCCTCTGCCGTGGCAAAGCGCACCGGCAGTTTGGTGCGCATCTTCTGCACCGCCAACTCGGTACGCACCCCCAAGCAGGAGTCCACGGGACCGGTCATTCCCACGTCGGTGATAAAACCGGTGCCCCCCGACAGGATCTGCTCGTCCGCGGTGGCCACGTGGGTATGGGTGCCGAACAGAGCCGAGATCCGTCCGTCGGCATAGGCGGCCAGCGCCCGTTTCTCCGCCGTGGCCTCTGCGTGAAAATCCACCACGCAAAACTTGGGATCCCCCGCCTCTTTCAGCAAGAAGTCCAGCGATTCAAAGGGAGATGTAAGCGCTTCCATATACACCGTTCCCTGCAAGTTGATGACCGTGACCTGATACCGTCCTCGGTCCACCACGGTCATCCCCCGACCGGGGGTACCCGACGGCAGGTTGGCGGGACGGAGTAAGCACTCGTTCTCCTCCAACAGATCATAGAACTCGTGACGGCGGAAGGTGTGGTTGCCGCCGGTGATCACGTCCGCCCCCGCATCAAAGAGATAGCCGGCGGAGGTAGGGGTAATGCCGTTGCCATCGGCGGAGTTTTCTCCGTTGACGATACACACGTCCACCGCCAGCTCCCGTTTAAGGCGAGGGAGCACCTGCTGTAAGTGGCGGCATCCGATGCCGCCCACCACGTCGCCTACACAAAGAATGTTCATCGATTTTCCTCTTTCTATGAAAAACGCGGAGCGGACAACCCGCTCCGCTGTTTCTCCTTATTCGTCCTTACTCCACCGAAATGAAGTAATAGTAAACGGGCTGACCGCCGGGGATGGCCGACACGTCCACGTTCACGTTCATCCGCGCCATCTTGTCACGGATATTCTCGCACACCGCCTCGGCCTCTTCCTCGGTGATGTCCTGACCGTAGATGACGGTGATAAAGTTCACCTCTTGACCGGCGGCAAAGCGGCCGCGCACCAGACGACGAGCCAGACGGGGCGCCGCCACCGTCACGTCCGTATCCACAAAGGACAGCTTGCCGTTATCCAGCGCCAGGATCTCGCCCTCTTTGATCTTATGTCCCTCAAAGTCGCTGTCACGGGCGGCGAAGGTCAGGGAGCCGGTGGACACATTGTCCGCCGCCTTCTGCATGGCCACCAGATTCTCCTCCACCTTCTCGTCGGGGTTGAAGGCCAGCATCGCCGCAATGCCCTGAGGAATGGTGCGGGTGGGCAGAACGCACACACGGCGATCCGCCAGCGGCACCGCCTGCTCGGCGGCGAGGATGATGTTCTTATTATTCGGCAGCACAAACACCGTCTTGGCGGGAGTGGCCTCAATAGCAGAAAGAATGTCGTCGGTGGAGGGGTTCATGGTCTGACCGCCGGATACCACCTGGTCACAGGCCAGATCGTCGTGGAACAGGCTGTGGAGTCCCTCACCCGCCGCCACGGACACAAAGCCGTAGTCATTCTCCGGCTCTGCCCGCTCCAAAGTGGGAACGGCGGCATCCGCCTGAGCGTCGTTCTCGCCCACCCAGCCGGCATTCTCGTGCTGGATGCGCATATTCTCCACCTTCACGGTCTCAAACTGACCGTATTTCAGTGCCTCTTCCATAGCCTTGCCGGGATGGTTGGTGTGTACGTGCACCTTGATGATCTCTTCGTCATCCACCACCACCACGCAGTCACCGATGCTCTCCAAATAGGCACGCAGGCTCAGGGGATCCAGTTTGCACTTAGGATCGCGACCTACAATGAACTCGGTGCAATAGGCAAACTCAATATCCTGCTCATAGCTGCCCACCGTGCTCTTCTGCACCGCGGGAGCGGCAGGTGCCGCCTGGGTGCCGACGATCACGGCGCCGCCCTTGAACACGTCCAGCATGGCCTCGATGATGACACAGAAGCCCTTGCCGCCGGCATCCACTACGCCCGCCTTCTTCAACTGAGGCAGCAGATCGGGGGTGCGGGCCAGAGAGGCCTCCGCCTCGGCACACACCGCCTCCCACACCGCCAGAGCATCCGTGTTGGTCTCGGCAGTCTTCTTGCCCACCTCGGCAGCCTCGCGGGCCACCGTCAGGATGGTGCCCTCGGTGGGCTTCATCACCGCCTTATAGGCCGCCTCAACACCCAGCGTCAGCGCCTGTGCCAAATCGGCACCGTCCGCCTCCGCCTTGCCTTTGAGACCCTTGGAGAAGCCGCGGAACAAGAGGGACAGAATGACGCCCGAGTTGCCGCGGGCACCGCGCAGCAGTGCGGAAGCGGCCACGTCCGCCACCTCCGTGGCGGTGGGCGCCTGCAACCGACCCAGCTCGCGGGCGGCATTGGCAATGGTCATAGACATATTGGTGCCGGTGTCTCCATCCGGCACGGGGAAGACATTTAAGGCGTCTACTTCTTGTTTCACATTGGACAGCGCGTTGGCCGCCGAAATCATGGCGTCACGCAGCATCAATCCTTGTATCAATGTAAGCACTCCTTTGCACAGCAGGAACACCCGCCGTTATAGTATTGCCCGATGGGCAGGATCATTCGGGTTGAATACCGTCCACAAACACGTTGACCTTTTTCACCGTCAGGCCGGTGGCCTCTTCCACGGTGTAACGCACCTTGTTGACGATGCTCTTGGCGATGGCGGAGATGTTCATGCCGAACACCACCTCAATGTGAATGTCCACCACCAAGCGCTCTCCCTCGTTGCGTACGCGGACACCGTCGTCCACGTGGGCGCGGCGGGTCAGCACAGAGCGCAGTCCCTGACGGGTGCCGCTGTGCACCATCCCTACCACGCCGTAGCAGGAAGAGACGGCGTTGCCGATGAGATAACGAAAATACTCCTGAGAGATCTCGATGGTTCCGTACCGATTATCGATGCGAATCATACATAACACACCTTTCCTGATGAAATGACAATGAAAAGCCGTCTTACGGCCGCTATACGATCATTCCCACCGAGCAAAGCCGTAATACACATCGGCGCCGGTAGGGGTGACGGCGGTGAGCCGTCGGACAAAGGCCGCCACACCGCACCGCCAGCAGATGGGGATGAAGGGCATATCCGCCTCAAAGGCGGTGAGGAATGTTTCCGCGGTGATCTCACCGCCCAGATACTGCCGATAGGCCAGTGCCGCCCCGCCGCCGACATCAATGCCGTAGGCCACGTCACCGCCCATCAGAAAGGGACGCAAACTATTATCCGCCGTGAGACGGATCTCCCCCAGATACAGATCAAACTCGCCGTTTTTCAGTCGCTGACGGTATTCCGCCTCAGCCAACGGCACCAGAGCAACCGTCACACCGCCCGACTGGGCCTGCTGACGGATCTGTTCCGCCACCCGACCCCGATCCGGTCGATCGGTGCAATAAATGAGTTCCAATGTCAGCCGCACGCCGTTTTTCGCTTTGCAACCGGCGGCTTCCAACAAAGTGACGGCGCTCTCCACGTTCTGCGGTGTAGACGGGGACTCATCCCTGCGCCACGGCTGAGAGGTGGCCACCGCGTAATTGTAATAGGCGGTGCGGGTTACTTCACCGCGGTCAAGGAGCAGGGACAACGCCTGCCGCACCGTGGGGTTGGTAAGTTTACCCTTATAGCCGTTGATCCCCAAGAACACCAGGTCGTTCATTACCACAGGGCGGCTGGCGCCGGTGATTCGGGGGGCTTCCCCCTCGCTGAGATCGTCAAAATAATAGGCAATATCCCCGTTGGACAGGGCGTGATACCAAGTGGCCGCATTGGGCAGATGCCGCAGGGCCACCGTCGCAAACCGCGGGGTCACCGCGGCGTGAGGATTGGCGGTCAACTGCGCCGCTGACACCGTGTAGAGGCCACCGCCCACAGGGGCCTGCCCCGCCTTGTCGGTGAGGGTGGCGGCTTTAACGACGGGGAAATCCAAGCAAGCCGTCCCGTTGGGGTCCGCCGCAGCGAGCGTAAAGGTGATCTGTCGCTGTTTGTCACTTCCCTTGGCATCCGCCACATTGGCAAGCAGCGCCTGATAATGAGGGGAACCCTTCGCCTCACGGAAGGACTTGACCACGTCGGTGGCGGTGACGGCGGAGCCGTCGGAAAAGACCGCCCCCTGCCGCAGGGTCACCACCAAATGGGTGGCATCCGCAGGCGTGACCGATTCCGCCAAAGACAGCTGCGGCGACGCCGTGGGCTCGGCCAAAACCAGCCGATCATACAGCAAGGTGGCCAAATTGAGATTGACCTCCGTTACGGCGGCATAAGGATTCAGTGTATCGTCGTGGCTGTACGGCAACGTGAGGGCCTGCACCCCCTCGGGGGTGTGGGAGACCGACGGAGAAGGCGGAGTGGGCAAGGACTCGGAGGGCTCCGTTCCATCACCGCAGCCGCCGCACAACAGCACGCATACCGCCGTCAGCAACAGCAAAAACCGCTTTAACATCCGCGTCCTCCTTCTCGCTCTTTTTAATGGGCATAGTACCACACATTACAGTAAAGCGTAAGTATTATAGCACTTTTGCTCACAATAATCAAGTTTTTTCTTTATTTTGGATTTTTTCCGCCATCCTGCAAAAAAATCGCAGAAAAATATTGTAATTTTTTCTATATATGATAGAATATGAAAGTTAAGATGGTATATTATAACTATCCGACAATAAAAGTAGGGTTCATTTATCCTACCAAAAAAGGAGGCTCTCATATGAGCAAACCAACGTTTTATATCACCACTGCCATCGCCTATGCCAGCCGTAAGCCCCACGTGGGCAACGTCTACGACATCGTGCTGGCCGATATGATCGCCCGCTACAAGCGGATGATGGGCTTTGACGTACGATTCCTCACCGGTTCCGACGAGCACGGTCAGAAGATCGAGGAATACGCTCAGGCGGCCGGCAAGACTCCGCAGGAGTATGTGGACGGCACCGCTGAGACCATCAAGGCGGTATGGGACAGCATGAACGTGACCTACGATCGGTTCATCCGTACTACCGATCCCGACCACGTGGCGGTGATTCAAAAGATTTTCAAGAAGCTGTATGACAAGGGAGACATCTATAAGAGTGCCTACGAGGGCAAATACTGTGTCCCCTGCGAGAGCTTCTTCACCCCCAGCCAGTTGGTGGAGGGCAAGTGCCCCGACTGCGGCCGTGACTGCGTGGACGCCAAGGAGGAGGCCTATTTCCTGAAACTGAGCAAGTATCAGGATCAGCTGATGCAGTATTACAACGACAATCCTGATTTCTTTGCGCCGGTCTCCCGCCGCAACGAGATGATCAATAACTTCTTAAAGCCCGGTCTCAACGACCTGTGCGTGTCCCGCTCCTCTTTCAAGTGGGGCATCCCCGTGGACTTCGATCCCGATCACGTGGTGTACGTGTGGCTGGATGCTCTGTCCAACTACATCACCGGCTGTGGCTATGACCCCGACGGCAGCGACCCCATGTATGAGAAATACTGGCCCGCCGACCTGCACGTCATCGGTAAGGACATCGTCCGTTTCCACACCATCTACTGGCCCATCATCCTGATGGCGCTGGGCGAGCCCCTGCCCAAGCAGGTGCTGGGTCACCCCTGGCTGCTCAGCGGTGAGGATAAGATGAGCAAGTCCAAGGGTAACGTGCTGTATGCCGACGAGCTGGCCCAGCAGTTCGGCATCGATGCCACCCGTTGGTATCTGCTGTCTGAGATGCCCTTTGCGCAGGACGGCACCATCACCTATGAGCAGATCATCGCCCGCTACAATGCGGATCTGGCTAACACCTTGGGCAATCTGGTCAACCGCTCCATCGCCATGACCAACAAGTACTTCAATGGCTCGGTTCGTAAGCCGGCGGTCCTCGACGCGCTGGGTCAGGAGCTGGCGGATGCCTGCGCCGACACGGTGAAAAAATACTACGAGCAGATGGATGCGTGGCACAATGCTGACGCCGCCGAGACCGTGATGAATCTGGCCAAGCGGTGCAATAAGTACATCGACGAGACCGCCCCCTGGGCGCTGGCCAAGGACGAGGCCAACAAGGCCCAATTGGAGATGGTCCTGTACAATCTGCTGGACTGCATCCGTGTGCTGGGCATCCTGCTGACCCCCTTTATGCCGGATACCGGCGTGGCCATTCAGTCTCAGTTGCAGACGGATGCCGCCATTACCGATATGACTGCCGCCGTCTACGGCGCGGCCGAGGGCTATACCGTGGGCACTCCCTCCCCCCTCTTTGCCCGTATCGATGCGGACAAGATGCTGGCGGAGCTGGTCGCCAAGGCGGAGGCAGAAGCCGCCGCCGAAGCCGAGGAGGAAAAAGAGGGCATCGTATTCCTGCCCCAGATCACCATCGACGACTTCTTCAAGGTAGACCTGCGGGTGGCGGAGGTCACCGCCTGCGAGCCTATCAAAAAGGCGAAGAAGCTGCTGAAACTCACCCTCAACGACGGCACCGACACACCCCGCACCGTGGCCTCCGGCATTGCCAAATGGTATCAGCCCGAGGACCTGATCGGCCGTCGGGTGGTGCTGGTGGCCAACCTGAAACCCGCCGTGCTGTGCGGGGTGGAGAGTCAGGGTATGATTCTGGCCGCCACCGACCGCACCGCCGAGGGCGAGGAGGACGTCAAGGTGCTGTTTGTGGTCGGGATGACCCCCGGCAGCGCCATTCATTGAGGTGAGTGAAATGAACGAGTTCAAGATCCTCTCCCCCTACGAGGTGGAAGGCAATCCTTTTCAAATGATCGATAAGCAGTGGATGCTCATCACCGCGGGTAACGAGAAAAAGGCCAACACCATGACCGCCAGTTGGGGCGGTGTGGGTGTTCTGTGGAACAAGCCCGTCTCCTTCGCCTTTATCCGTCCCACCCGCTACACCTACGCCTTCACGGAGCAGGAGGACACCTATTCCCTCTGCTTCTTCCCTGAGGAGTACCGTGACGCGTTGCGGCTGTGCGGCACCGTATCCGGTCGGGATCGGGACAAGATCGCCGAGGCGGGGCTCACCCTGCGTCACGACGCTGCGGCTCCCTACTTCGACGAGGCAGAGACGGTGCTCATCTGCCGCAAACTCCACTACCAAGATATTGACCCTGCGGGCTTCATCGACCCCACCATCGACAGTCATTACAAGAACGACTATCATCGGATGTACGTGGGCGAAGTGCTGCAAGTGCTCACCAGAAAGGAACGATAATCCATGGCACAACAGAAAGAACTGGCGAAGGTGTACGAGCCTCGCGAGGTAGAAAAACGCATTTATGAGTTTTGGCAGGAGGGGGGCTATTTCCACGCCACCGCCCACGCCAAGGATGAAAACGGCAAGGAGAAAAAGCCCTACACCGTGATGATGCCGCCCCCCAACATCACAGGACAGCTGCATATGGGTCACGCCCTGGACAACACCTTGCAGGACATCCTCATCCGCTGGCGGCGGATGCAGGGCTATGAGGCCCTGTGGATGCCCGGCACCGACCACGCCTCCATCGCCACCGAGGCCAAGGTGGTCGAGGCCATGCGGGAGGAAGGTCTGACCAAGGAGATGCTGGGTCGGGACGGCTTCCTGGAGCGGGCTTGGGCCTGGAAAGAGAAATACGGCAACCGCATCGTCAGCCAGCTCAAAACCATCGGTTCCAGCTGCGACTGGGAGCGGGAGCGCTTCACCTTGGACGAGGGTTGCTCGGCGGCGGTGAAGGAGGTCTTCATCCGTCTGTATGAGCAGGGCCTCATTTACCGCGGCAACCGTATGGTCAACTGGTGCCCCACCTGCAACACCTCCATCTCCGACGCGGAGGTGGAATATGAGGAGAAGGACGGTCACTTCTGGCACCTGCTGTACACCGTCAAGGAGACGGGAGAGAAGCTGGAGCTGGCCACCACCCGTCCCGAAACTATGCTGGGCGATACCGCCGTGGCCATCAACGCCGAGGACGAGCGCTATATGCATCTGCACGGCTGCCACGTGATCCTGCCCCTGCTGAATAAAGAGATTCCCATCGTGTGCGACGAGCACGCGGATATGACCAAGGGTACCGGTGTGGTGAAGATCACCCCCGCCCACGACCCCAACGACTTCGAAGTGGGGCGCCGTCACGATCTGCCTATGGTGCGGTGCTTCACCTACGACGGCCATATGACCGGTGCCGCCGACAAGGCCGCCGCCGATGAGTACATTGCCTCCGATAAAGCGGCCGCCGACGAGCCCGCCGTGCTGGACTGCGGCAAATATGCCGGTATGACCACCATGGAGGCCCGCAAGGCGATCCTCGCTGACTTGGAGGCGGGCGGCTATCTCAAAGAGACCGAGGACCTGAAACACGACGTGGGCACCTGCTATCGTTGCCATCAGACCATCGAGCCTATGGTGTCTAAGCAGTGGTTTGTGAAGATGGAGCCTTTGGCGGGTCCCGCCATCGAGGCGGTGGAGAAGGGTGAGATCACCTTTGTCCCCGAGCGCTTCACCAAGAACTATCTCAACTGGATGCGCGCCACCCGCGACTGGTGTATCTCCCGTCAGCTGTGGTGGGGTCACCGCATCCCCGCCTGGTACTGTGACGACTGCGGCGAGACCGTAGTGGCCAAGGATGCCCCCACCGTCTGCCCCAAGTGCGGCGGTGCGCACCTGACCCAAGACCCCGACACGCTGGATACCTGGTTCTCCTCCGCTCTGTGGCCCTTCTCCACCTTGGGTTGGCCCAACCAGACCGAGGAGTTGGATTACTTCTATCCCACCGATACGCTGGTCACCGGCTA
>JAZOWI010000021.1:0-8075 GCA_045659145.1 Acutalibacteraceae bacterium
GAGCGATTCCTCAATCCAGAACGTGTCAGCATGCCGGACTTTGACGTGGATTTCTGCACCGAAAAGCGGCAGCAGGTCATCGACTACGTCATCGGCAAATACGGCGCCGATCGCGACGCACAGATCATCACCTTCGGCACCATGGCGGCCAAGGCCGCCGTCCGGGATGTGGCCCGGGCCATGGGGCTTCCCTATGCGGTGGGCGATAAGGTGTCCAAGCTAATTCCTTTTGCCCTGAATATGACCCTGGAGCGAGCCCTGAACGAGAGCGAAAAACTAAGAGAACTGCGGGACAGCGATCCCCAGGTGAAAGAACTCATTGAAATGGCGCAAAAGGTGGAGGGTATGCCCCGTAACGCCTCCACCCACGCCGCCGGTGTGGTGATTGCCCCCCGGCCGGTGAGCGAATACGTGCCGCTGTGTATGAACCACGAGGCGGTGGCCACCCAGTATCCGATGCACAATCTGGAGGAACTGGGTGTGCTGAAAATGGATTTTCTCGGTCTGCGAAACCTGACGGTGATTGCGGATGCCGAGAAAATGATTCAGAAACAAGATCCCTCTTTCCGTGGGGCAGACATTCCGCTGGACGATAAGCGGGTGTATGAGATGCTGTCTGCCGGTCAGTCGGACGGCGTATTCCAGATGGAATCCGGCGGTCTGAAACGGGTGCTGATGCAGTTGCGTCCCACCCGGTTTGAGGACCTGATTGCGGTGATTTCCCTCTACCGTCCCGGCCCGATGGATTCCATCCCCCGCTACATTGCTTGCAGCCGGAACCCTCAGCAAATCCGCTATGCCCATCCCCTGCTGAAACCCATCTTGGAAGTCACCTATGGGTGCATCGTGTACCAGGAGCAGGTGATGCAGGTGCTGCAGGCTCTGGCCGGCTATTCCTTTGGTCGTGCCGACCTGGTTCGCCGGGCCATGGCCAAGAAAAAGCACGACGTGATGGAGCAGGAGCGAGACATTTTCGTGGGTGGCTTGGTGGAGGACGGTCAGATCAAGGTGGACGGTTGTGTCCGCCGAGGCGTGCCTGCCGCCACCGCCAACAAAATCTTTGATGAGATGGCCACCTTTGCCTCCTACGCCTTTAATAAATCCCACGCCGCCGCTTATGCGTTGGTGTCCTATCAGACCGCCTATCTCAAGTGTCTGTATCCCCGCCAATATATGGCCGCCCTGCTGACCAGCGTGCTGGGCAGCGGTAAGGTGGTGACCTATATCCGGGAATGCGAGCGGATGGGCATCCCGGTGCTGCCCCCCTCGGTGAACGAGTCCCACGCAGATTTCGTGGTGGCCGGAGACCACATTCGATTCGGTCTGCTGGCGGTCAAAAACATTGGCCGGGGCTTTGTGGACGTGCTGGTGGCGGAGCGGGAGAAAAACGGCCCCTACATCGGATTCTACCCCTTCTGCAAGCGGCTGTCCGCCCACCGGGAGTTTAACCGCCTGGGTCTGGATAGCCTGATTCGTTGCGGAGCGTTGGATGGAATGGGGCTCAACCGCCGCCAGATGATTCAGATGGCGCCGCTGGTAATGGACCAGCTGGATAACCAAAATCGCTACGCCATGGACGGGCAGGTGGGCTTCTTTGATGCGGCAGAGGCCGCCGGAGATACCCCCATCGCTCCGCCGGACGTGCCGGAACTGCCCTTTGCCCAACTGTTGCAGATGGAAAAAGAGGCCACCGGTCTGTACCTGACCGGTCATCCCCTGACGCCCTATAAGGACCACTATAAACCCCTGCACTGTGTCCGTCTGGACCGGGTGCTGGAGGCGGCGGAGGAAGGAAACGACCGGTACCGGGACGGCACTACCATCCGTATTCTGTGTATGGTGGGTGCCATCCGGGTGCAGAATACCAAATCCGGTGCCAAGATGGCCTATGTGCAGTTGGAGGATTTGTACGGTGCCATCGAGACGGTGGTATTTCCCAAAACCCTCAGCCAGTTCGAAAACCTCATCCAACCGGGTCAGGTGGTGCTGGTCACCGGACGACTGGACATCCAAGAGGAAAAAGAGCCCAAACTGCTGTGCGAACGGGTGGAATCGGTGCCGGAGGAAGTCCCCCAAGTACCCCCTGCCGCCACCGCCGCACCCAACCCCCGAGCCGGGTTGTATCTGCGGTTGCCCAGCAGTGAAAACGCAGCTTGTGAAACCGCTTACAATGCCGTAAAATCAAGCCCTGGCAAAATTCCGGTTTACATCCGTTTTGTAGACACCGGCAAGCTGGTGAAAGCACCTGCCGACTGGTCTGTGACCCCCACAACAGAACTGATTGCCCAACTGAAGATCCTGCTTGGCGACAGTAACGTGGCTGTGGTAGAATAAGGAGAAAAGGGAAAGACATATCCGTGTCTTTCCCTTTTTTGTTATTCTTTTATTCGGATTTATCTTCATCAGAGTCAGAATCGCTGTTTGCATCCTTGCGACGCTGATAGTCAATAAGCGCACCCACACCGACACCAATAGAGAGACCAATGCACATGCCGAGAGGAATGTTTTGCATTACCGCACCGATAATCATGCCGATAGAAAGACCGATGCTCATGCCAATGGGCAGATATTGAATTTGGTTGTCGGATTCTTTTTTGTTCTTCATATTGGCATTCTTCCTTTGCTGTGTGGTTTGGTTCCATTATAGCACCAAGCAATTGCCTTGGCAACAAAAAACTGCTACCCGGTTGGGTAGCGGTTTTTCTTATCTCAAATTAGATTTTGTTGGCGGCTTTCCACTCGATGTAATCGTCGTAGGCCATCATCTTATCGATCAGCTTGCCATCCTTAATCTCCATAATGCGGTCGGCCACCGTCTGAATGAACTGGTGGTCGTAGGAGGAGAACAGCACGTTGCCGGGGAAGTGGGTCAGACCGTCGTTGACCGCGGTGATGGACTCCAAATCCAGGTGGTTGGTGGGCTGATCCAGCATCAGCACATTGGAGCCGTACATCATCATACGGGACAGCATACACCGCACCTTCTCACCACCGGAGAGCACCTTCACCGGTTTGAGCACGTCGTCGCCGGAGAAGAGCATCTTGCCCAAGAAACCACGCAGGTAGGTCTCGGTGTTATCCTGCGAATACTGGTTGAGCCACTGAATGAGGGGCAGATCCACCCCATCGAAGAAGGCGGAATTGTCCTTGGGGAAATAGGACAGGCTGGTGGTGCCTCCCCACTTGTAGGAGCCGCTGTCCGGCTCCAGCTCCCCCGCCAGAATCTTGAACAGGGTGGTGGTGGCGATCTCATCCTGACCCACAAAGGCGACCTTGTCTCCCTTATTGATGCGGAAGGAGATGTTGTCCAGCACTTTGACCCCGTCTACGGTCTTTGTAAGCGCTTCCACAGCCAGAATCTCCTTGCCGGCCTCCCGATCCATCTGGAATCCCACGTAGGGATAGCGGCGGGAGGAGGCAGGCATCTCCTCCACCGTCAGCTTGTCCAACAGCTTGCGGCGGGAGGTGGCCTGACGGGACTTGGACTTATTGGCGGAGAAGCGCTGAATGAAGGCTTGCAGCTCCTTAATCTTCTCTTCGTTCTTCTTGCTCTGCTCCCGCATGATCTTCTGCACCAGCTGGCTGGACTCGTACCAGAAATCGTAGTTGCCCACGTAGATCTTGATCTTGTTATAGTCCACGTCCACGATGTGGGTGCACACGTTGTTGAGGAAGTGACGGTCGTGGGACACCACGATGACGGTGCCGTCGTAATCCATCAGAAAGTCCTCCAACCAGCGGATAGAGTCGATGTCCAGATGGTTGGTGGGCTCGTCCAGCAGGATGATGTCGGGGTGACCGAACAGGGCGCGGGCCAGCAGGATCTTCACCTTCTGCTTGTCGCCCAGAGTGCCCATCACGTCATACAGCAGGCTGTCGGACAGACCCAGACCGGAGAGGATCTGCCCTGCCTCGGTCTCTGCCTCCCAGCCGTTCATCTCGGCAAACTCGCCCTCTAACTGGGCCGCCAATTCGCCGTCCTCGTCGGTGAAGTCCTCTTTGGCATACAGGGCGTCCTTCTCCTGCATGATCTCAAACAGACGGGGGTTGCCCTGAATGATGGTGTCCAGCACGGTCTGATCGTCATAGGCGTAGTGGTCCTGTTTGAGCACCGACATACGGGTGCGCTTGTCGATGATGACCTCGCCGCTGGTGGGCTCCAGATCGCCGGAGAGAATCCGCAGGAAGGTGGACTTACCCGCACCGTTAGCGCCGATGACGCCGTAGCAGTTGCCGGGGACGAACTTTAAGTCCACGTGCTTAAAGAGATCCTGTCCGCTGAAATTGATACCTAAATCCGAAACGGTAATCATAAAAAGTAGCCTCCTTGGGAGTAGTGGGGCGCTGCGCGCATACTCGTATAGTATAACAGTATAGAGAAGAAAAAACAAGAGAAAA
The DNA here is from genome assembly GCA_045659145.1 of Acutalibacteraceae bacterium. Taxonomy (GTDB): domain Bacteria; phylum Bacillota; class Clostridia; order Oscillospirales; family Acutalibacteraceae; genus UBA5905. Next base: position 4,399 of record JAZOWI010000021.1, read on the forward strand.
AAGCACCGAACAGAACGAGTCTGTTCGGTGCTTGTTTGGTAATTATTACAGTACACCCAAGCCTTCTAACAAAATCTTCACACCCATCAGGATGAGCACGATGCCTCCTGCCCGCTCGGCCCAATCGCCGAATCGGGCGCCCAGCAGGCTGCCCAGCCGCACCGCCACGGCGGAGATGGCGCAGGTGATGACCGCGATGATCGCCACCGCTAACAATAGCTCCATCCAGTTCATATCGAAGGAGAAGGTGACACCCACCGCCAGTGCATCAATGCTGGTGGCCACCGCCATGGGCAGCATCACCGCCGGCGCAAAGGAGGAGGACTGGCACTCGCCGCATTCCTCCTCACCGAAGGATTCCTTTAACATATTGGCGCCGATGAGGGCCAGCAGAATAAAGGCCACCCAATGGTCGAAGGCGTTGATAAAATCCGCAAAGGTGCGTCCCAGGGCGTAACCGATGGCGGGCATGGCGCCCTGAAACACACCGAAATACACGCCCGCAATGAGGCAATGGCGCAGCTTCGCCTTGCCCACCGCCAAGCCCTTACACAGAGAGACGGCGGCGGCATCCATGGCCAGACCGATGCCGATCAGTATCACATTCAGGATGTTCATTTTTTGACTCCTTTAATCCTTGTTACTCAATTATCCTCTGTGCCACTTGACACCTTGGGGAGTATCCTCCAACACGATGTTGCGGGCTTTCAGCTCGTCGCGAATGCGATCCGCCTCTGCCCAATTCTTCTCCTTACGGGCGGTGGTGCGCGCAGCGATGAGTTCTTCGATCTCACGGCTTTCCTCCGAATCATCATCGCCAACCTGTCCCCGCTCATAGCAGAAGCCCAGCACGTGGGTCAGCTCGTCAAACAGCGCCTTGCCGCACTCGATCGTCGCCTTGGTGGGGTTGGCGGTGAGCATCACGTTGATGTCCTTGACCAGCACAAACACAGCCGCGATACCGTCGGCGGTATTCAGGTCGTCGTCCATAGCCTCGATGAACTGGTGGCGGCGAGCCTCCACCTTGGCGGCGAAGGCGGCATCCTCCGCTCCGTCGGCGGCGTTCTGCAAGGCAAAGTCCATACCGTTCTTGCAGTTATACAGACGATCCAGCGCGTTGATGCCCTGCTGGATGATCTCGGTGTTGTAGTTGATGGGGCTGCGATAGGAGGAGGAAATGAGGAAGAAGCGGATGGCCTCATAGCCGTATTCCTTCGCCACGTCGCGGACGGTGAAGAAGTTATTGAGAGACTTGGACATCTTCTTGTTGTCCACGTTGATATAGCCGTTGTGCATCCAGTAACGGGCAAAGGGCACCCCGTTGCAGCACTCGCTCTGGGCGATCTCATTCTCATGGTGGGGGAAGATCAGGTCCTGACCGCCGCCGTGAATGTCGATGCTCTCACCCAAGTACCGACGAGCCATGGCGGAGCACTCAATGTGCCAGCCGGGACGACCGTCGCTCCAAGGGGACGCCCAACTGGGCTCCCCCGCCTTGGCGGCCTTCCACAGGGCAAAGTCCAAGGGGTCCTCCTTGACCTCGCCCACAGCGATGCGAGCGCCCGACTCCAGATCGTCCAGCGGCTGATGGGACAGCTTGCCGTACTCATCAAACCGACGGGTGCGGAAATACACGTCGCCGTTGTCGGCTCGATAGGCATAGCCCTTCTCCACCAAGGTGGACACGATCTGCCGGATCATATCCATATTCTCGGTGGCCTTAGGATGGGTGGTGGCAGGGCGCACCCCCAGCCCCTTGGCATCCGTCCAGAACTCCTCGATATATTTCTCCGCCACCTCTTGGAAGGTGGTGCCCTCCTCGTTGGCGCGACGGATAATCTTGTCGTCGATGTCGGTGAAGTTCTGCACGAAGTTCACCTCATACCCCCGCCACTCCAAGTAGCGGCGCAGGGTATCGAACACCACCAAAGGGCGGGCGTTGCCGATGTGAATGAAATTGTACACAGTAGGGCCGCAGGCATACAGCCGCACCTTGCCCTCCTCGATAGGGATAAACTCGTCTTTCTGTCGGGTCAGTGTATTATAAATACGCATGTGATGTTCCTCCTATGCTTTGTTTCGTTCCAATTCTTCAATCCGCTCTTCCAAACGGCGGAGTTCCTGTGCCACGGGGTCAGGAATATGGATCTGGTCCAGCTCCTGCACCTTTTCGCCATCCCGCCGTACCACACGGGCAGGAATGCCCACCGCGGTACAATGGTCGGGGATGTCGGTGAGCACCACCGCGCCGGCGGCAATACGCACGTGATTACCGATGGTGATGGGACCCAACACCTTGGCACCGGCACCCACCATCACGTGGTTGCCTAGGGTGGGGTGGCGCTTGCCGGTGTCCTTTCCGGTACCGCCCAGAGTGACCCCCTGATAAATGGTACAATCGTCCCCGATGACCGTGGTCTCACCAATGACTACCCCTGTGCCGTGGTCGATGAAAAAACGGCGCCCAATGGTGGCGGCGGGGTGAATCTCAATGCCGGTACGGCGCACGCACCGCTGGCTGACCCACCGCGCCCAGAAAAAGTGGCGATGGCGATACAGCCGGTTCGCCAGGCGGTGGGAGCGCAAGGCCTTGAGTCCGTTATACAGCGCCCACGCCTCAAATCCCGAACGGGAGGCAGGATCCCGCTCTCGTATGGTGGCGATGTCCTCACGCAATTGTCGGAACATAGCAGCCGCTCCTTTCGTTATAATAAAAAAAACACCTCCGTTACCCCATCGGGGTAACGGAGGTGAGACATTCACTCACGGTTCCACTCCGTCATTCACTCACAGGCTCCCGTCAGAGCCCTATCCGATAACGGGGATGCACCGCCGCAGGATACTGGGACCCAAGGTCGGTTCCCCCACGGAGCGGACGGGTGCATTTCGTCAGATCGTGCGTCAGGTCGCTCACAGCCAAAGGCAAACCCTCTCTGTCACGCCGTGTCCGAGTACTTCTCCCGTCCATCGCTTTACTAACATTATATACGGATTTTCCGATTTGTCTACTACTTTTTTCAGTTCTCTTTGAAATAATGGCGCAGAGCCCACACGTACTGGATGCCGGACACCACCGTAGCGATCACCGAAACCCAGATAAACACCACGCCCACCGCGATCAGCACGTCCCCCAACCGATCCATCCGATAAGGGAGGATATCCACCAGTTGGAGCACTGCCAGCATATAGATGATGCTCACCATCTGCATCACGGTTTTGAGCTTGCCGGCGAAGGAGGCGGCCACTACCACCCCGTCCTTGGCGGCCAGCAGGCGCACCGAGGTGACGGCAAACTCGCGGGCCAGGATGAGGAACAGCGCCCAAGGCAGCGTGCTGCTCTTAAACAGATGCACAAAACCGATGAAGGCGGCGGTGGTCAACGCCTTGTCCGCCAGAGGATCCAAGAATTTGCCCAGATTGGTGACCAGATTGCGCTTGCGGGCAATCTGACCGTCAAAATAGTCGGTGAGAGACGCCGCGATAAAGACCAAAAGCGCCACACCGTAATGCAACGGAAAATCAATAACCACGCAGGCCAGAAAAAGGGGGGTCAGGATGCAACGCACCAGCGTCAGTTTGTTGGGTAAATTCATACAATCATCTCTCCTATCAAATCCCAGTCCATAGTATCCGTTATGTTAACCTCCACCAGATCGCCCGGCTGAACGGGGCGAGCG
>JAZOWI010000022.1:0-20105 GCA_045659145.1 Acutalibacteraceae bacterium
CGGGGGTCGTGATCCTTTCGCCCAAAAAAAAACCGCGACGCGCCCGCGCGGGGAATGCAGGCGGTAGGTGCGTCTTTATGTAGAGGACAGGAGAAAGTGAATTAATCTTCTCGTTGGGCCATTTGTGCCTGAATACGGGAATCATAGGAGAGCAAAGGCTCCACGTCTTTGTGTTTCAGTTTACGGTCTACGTAGTTCTTGGTGATTTTGCGCACCTGACCGCTGAGCACGAGGACACCGATCAGGTTAGGGATCATCATCAGGCCGTTGAAGGTGTCGGAGATATCCCATGCCAGAGAAGAGGTGAGTAGAGCGCCGGATAGAATCAGCAGAACAAACACCACCTTGTAGATCTGCTTTGCACGCTTGCCACCCAAATACTCCACGGCTTTGGAGCCGTACTGGGACCAACCCAACACGGTGGTGAAGGCGAACAGCAGAATGGCTGTTGCCACAAACATCTCGCCGAGGGGGCCGAAAGCATCGCGGAAAGCCGCTGCTACCAGAGTGGCGTCGCCGCCGGTGCCGGAAGCGATGACACCGGTGTTTAGATCCACCACACCGCTGGTGAGAATCACCAGTGCGGTCAGAGTACAGATCACCATCGTATCGGCAAAGACCTCGAAGATGCCCCACATACCCTGACGAACGGGTTCCTTCACATTAGAAGAGGAGTGCACCATCACGGAAGAACCAAGACCGGCCTCATTGGAGAATACACCGCGCTTGAAGCCCCAGGTGATGACCTGACGCAGGGTGATACCCACGGCGCCGCCCCAGGCGGCCTTGCCGGTGAAGGCGCTGCTGAAAATGGCGCGGAAAGCGGCGCCGATCTGATCAAAGTGCATACCCACGATGACCACAGAGCCAATGATGAACAACACAATCATCACCGGCACGATCTTCTCAGCCACATTGGCGATACGCTGTAAGCCGCCGAGGATAATCAGCGCCGCCAAAATCAGTAGTACGGCACCGATAATAACCGAGTACAGAGAAACACCTTCATACAATACTACATTAGAGAGGGCGGGAATCTTAAAGGCACTCTCAAAGTTGGCCACGATCTTGTTGACCTGACCCATATTGCCGATACCAAAGGAGGCCAGAATGGCAAAACAGGCAAACAACACCGCCAATATCTTACCGATCCACTGACAGCCTTTCTTTTTGCCCAGACCATCTTTCAGGTAGTACATAGCGCCGCCGGCCCATTCACCATCCACCTTACGGCGATAGAAGATGCCCAGGACGTTTTCTGAGTAGTTGGTCATCATGCCGAAGAAGGCGGCTACCCACATCCAGAAGATGGCGCCGGGACCGCCGGATACGATGGCGGCGGCCACGCCGGCGATGTTACCTACGCCCACGGTGGCGGCCAGAGCGGTGCACAGTGCCTGAAATTGGGAGATGGAGGCCTTTTCACCGGTATGGGCGGACACCTTTTTGTCAAATAGGCTACCGATGGTCTGCTTCCACCAGTGACCGATGTGGGTCACTTGGAAGAATTTGGTCAGGCAGGTCATCAGGATGCCGGTGCTGATGAGCAGCACCAGACCTAAGGTCACCCAAACAAAGGTGTTGATTTTGTCGTTGACAGCCGTCAGGCCGTCGAGAAATGCGCTGGCAGTGAATAACATACGCTCTACTTCCTTTCTCTATTCACCAGCATATGCGGCAAGATCTGTCGAAAGTCGAAAGAGACAAGAAAAAAGCGAAGCCTCAAAGGCTTCGCACAGAAAAAAACACCGGAAAAGACCGTGGCAATGCCACGACCTGTGTGGTGGTGAATGATTCTGTCCTTTCGCCTGAGAGATTGGGGCAGGTTGCCCTTTGCACCTTCGGCATCCGTTTTGAAAACGGAGTTCTCCAGAATGCCATCCGTTTTCAGTCTGTGCCCATCGGGGCGACCTGAGAGTGTTACTCCTTCGGTGGACAAAAGAATGTCCGTTTCCTGAAAACTTCATATAGCCGATTCAATTTTGTTCCATTTTACACGTTTTTTCGCGTTTGTCAACCCTTTTGAGGAGACTTTTTTGATTTAACGCAAAAAAGTGTTGCGGTGTAAAAACTTCGTCAAAATCCATTGTGCAATATAAATAATTTTCCACTTTTTTTCATTTCCCTATTGTGTATTTGGACAAAATACTGTATAATGATGAGACCAAACAAAAGGAGGCCTGTCTATGCCCACCAACGAAGCCTATAAGATTCCGTCGAAACGCCAAAACCTGTTCCTGCGCGTGACCAAGGGCCACTTTGCCACCAGTCACAGCCATACGAATTACTATATTGACGTCACCACGCAGAAGATGCGTCTGTCCGAGGCGCAGGCGGTAGCAAAGGAACTGTTGCCCTATTACGACAGCACCACCATTGTGGATACCATTCTGTGTCTGGACGGCACCGAGGTCATCGGCGCCTGCTTGGCCAGAGAGCTGACCCGAAGCGGCTTTGTAAATATGAATGCGCACCAGACCATCTACGTGATGACCCCTGAGCGCACGATGGGCAGTCAGCTGGTGCTGCGGGATAATTTGATGCCGATGGTCTCCGGCAAGAATGTGCTGATTCTGGCGGCTTCGGTGACTACGGGTTATACTGCCTTGGGCGCCCTGGAGGCCATCAATTACTACGGCGGTCGGGTGGCCGGTATCGCTTCGGTGTTTGCTACCGTGGATCAGTTGCAGGGCATTCCCGTGCGGGCCTGCTTCAACCCCAAGGATCTGCCCGACTACGCCAGTTACGCGGCTCACGAGTGTCCTCAATGCAAAGCGGGGGAGAAACTGGATGCCCTCATCAACGGCTTCGGTTATTCCAAACTGTAATTCCTATGTAAAAGACCTGCCTCGGCGGGTCTTTTGTTTTTTTCAAAACTTCTTGACAAATCTGTCTACATAGTGTAGACTTAAATTGTCGACAAGATGTAGTCAATCTAATCAAGGAGGTGTCTTTATGAACGATTGGCACTTGGGTGTGATCGAATCCCGCTTTGCGGACATCATTTGGCAGAACCAGCCTCTGTCTATGCAGGAGCTGGTGAAGCGGTGTGAAGCGGAACTGGATTGGAAGCGTACCACCACCTACACGGTGCTGAAACGGCTCGGCGAGCGAGGGCTGTTTCGCAACGAGGGGGGGCAGGTGACCGCCCTTATTTCCCGTGACGAGTTTTACGCCCGCCACAGCGAGCAGGTAGTGGAAGACGCCTTTGAGGGATCGTTGCCCGCTTTTGTGGCGGCCTTCACCGCCCGCAAGAGCCTCACCGCCGAGGAGGTAGCACAGATCCGCTGTCTGATAGACAGTTACGGGGAGGGTTGAGTATGGAGTCGGTATTTCTGCATTTACTGAATATGAGCATCACCGCCGGTTGGCTGGTGCTGGCCGTGATGGTGCTGCGTTTGTTGATGAAGAGAGCGCCCCGCTGGATGGTATGTCTGCTGTGGGTGCTGGTGGCGGTGCGCCTTATTTGTCCCGTGTCGGTGGAGAGCGTGCTCAGCCTGATTCCCAGCACCGAGACGGTGCCCACGGATGTGGTTATGGGGAGTACCCCCACCATTAATAGCGGTGTGCCGGTGGTGGATGCGGTGGTCAACCCCATTATTTCCGACACCTTGGCACCTACCCCGGAGTATAGTGCGGATCCTGTGCAGATCGCCACCTTTGTGGGGGCCAACGTGTGGGTGCTGGGTATGGTGGTAATGCTGCTGTATGCCCTTATTTCCACCTTGAGGCTGCGGTGGCAGGTGCGGGAGTCGGCCTGCCTGCGGCGGAATATCCGTCAGTGTGACCGTGTTGCCACCCCCTTTATCTTAGGCATTATCCGTCCTCGGATCTATTTGCCCTCCACCTTGTCTGCGCAGGACGCCCTCAGTGTGGTGGCACACGAGGAAGCCCATATTCAGCGCCGCGATCACTGGTGGAAGCCGCTGGGCTATCTTCTGCTGACGGTGTATTGGTTCAATCCCCTGCTGTGGGTGGGGTATATCCTACTTTGTCGCGGTATTGAGGCTGCCTGCGATGAGCGGGTGATACGGGATATGGATATGGAGCAGCGCCGCCGCTATTCCGAGGCACTGCTGGCGTGCAGTATGCCCCGTCGGATGATCTCCGCCTGCCCGCTGGCCTTTGGCGAGACGGGGGTGAAGAGCCGCATTAAGTCGGTGCTCAGTTACAAAAAGCCCACCTTCTGGATCGTCCTGTTGGCGGTGGTGTTGAGCATCGTGGCGGCGGTGTGCCTGCTGACTAACCCTAAGGAGAAGCCTGACGAGGACGATGTGTCCACCGACACACCGGTTACCGACACCCAGACCGAGGAGCAGTTTACAAGAGAATTCTATCACGAGTTTGTGGCGAATTCCTACAACTGGCTGTCGGAGGATAAGTTGCAGGAACTGATTTCGGACGCCGCCTATGCTGAGGATGCTCTGCCCCTTCTGGTGCTGAATAGTCCTGCCGAGGTGGAGGCTTTCATCGAGAAATACGATGAGGATATGGGGCTTACCCGCAACGACAGCACCGGTGTCAACGTCGCCGCCCAAATGCGGGAGGCCTACACACAGGCTTTCTTTGACCGGAATATCCTGCTGGCGGTGTACTATAAGGACGGCTCCTGTTCGGTGGAGCCCCGCATCGTGGGGGCGAAATACACCGAGGGTGGTGACACCATGCAAGTGCTGGTGGAAGTCTACGAGCCCTATATGCAGGATGAGGCGTTGGGGCAGTGGTTTATGCTGTTCGGCATCAAGCGCAGCGTCACCGAGGGCATCACCGACTTTACGGCGGCAGTGCGGGGGCACGTGCCCACCGATCATTACGCCGCGGCCTTTGCGCGTGCCGTCAAAGCCCCTGCCGACGGTAAGGAACTGTGGCGGACGTGGTTCTCGGACGAGGAAGAAGTGTACCTGCGATCGATGATGAAACGGCTGAACTGGGAGACCAAAGATCTCAAAGGTAAAAAGAGCTTCTTTATCGGTTCCTTTTATCTGTATGGAAAGACCTGTTACGTGGGTTCTCAGTACGATATTCTGGTCAGCGACGACCAAATGGCCTATCTCACAGAGGCGGATGGTGAATTCCTGCGGGAGATGTTGCAACCGCGGAAGAACGTCACCACCGTCCCGCCCTATGCGCAGACGCAGATGGGTGACCTTGTTGGCGACGCCCCCGAGGAGCGGAGTTATTTCACCGGCAAAATGATCGAGTGGAGCAAGGCCAAGCAGTATTTCCTGCTGGAGGTCACCCGCGCCGATGCGGCGGAGCTGGTGGGCAAGAAGGTCAAGGTCTCCACCGCGCGGTTGGAAGCGGGCAGTGTGCCGGTGATCGGCAGTTCGGTGGATGTGGAATACGACGGCACGGCGGAGGCGGGCAATCCCCCCACGGTGTACGCTCTCGATTTGGAGAAAACCGACTCGGATCAGTTGGGCGGACCGGACGATGACGAGGATGACGGTCGATTCACCGGAAAGGTGGTGGAGGTGGCCGACGGAAGAATGCGGATGGAGTGTCACGATAAGAAGAGGTTTGACACCGTGTGGGTGTATCTCACCCTCTGTCCCGACCTGAAGCCCAAGGTGGGAGACGAGTATACGGTGTATCACGCCGATCTGGTGATGGAGACCGACCCGCCGGAGGTAACGGCGGATCACGTGGTAGCTCTTTCCTCCACGCCTACGAGCACCACAACCGAGTCTACCACCACCACGAAACCTACTACCACGACCACCAAGACGAGCACCACCACGACCAAGTCGACGGCGGTTTCTACCACTACGACTACCTCTACCACGGCGCCTAAAAAGACCACCACCAAGTCAACTACGACCAAAACAACGGCGGTCTCTACCACGGAGAGTGCTACGCAGTCTACTACCTCGACCACGAGTATATCAGGATCTACTCAGCATACTCACATGTGGAGTGAGTGGGAAGCTACCAAAATGGCTTCTCCCGTGGAAACAGGCGTTCAGGTCCGTGCTTGTACCGGCTGTGATGCGACCGAAAAGCAAATCATCGAAAAGATGGATGGCAATACCGCTTTTCACGATTGGCGTATGGGTCATATTCTCGATAACAACGTACCGAGTCGCCTTACTGCCGGTGGGCTGGTAGCGTATGCGATGTGTTATCGAACCGGGCAGCGATTTACCGGAGAAGAGTTGATTTCTATTCTTGAGGAGCAGTTCGTTCTTACGGATTTCTTGAAAGAAGGAATACTTTCCAGTGTGTATTACGATGCGTCCACCGATGTATTTTTCTTTCCTGAGGACCAACTTACCGGTCCTACTTATATGGCTTATGTATATGCCTATCGTCACGAAGGCGGAGACCGATATGCGGTTTACTACTTAAATTGGGATTATGATGAACTTGGTGGAACCGGTGTTAAGGGAAGTCTTTGGGAGGTAGAGTTGGAATATCATCCTCATAACGGTGATAAATATTCTGCAAAATCTCATCGGTATTTGTCTTTCAAAATCGTGAATAGTTTGCCGGACGATACGGTGTATTGTTATGACCGTGGTCAGCTTAGTGATTGGGAATATTATCGACAATAATTCTGTCTACGGGAAACGTGTCTGTTGGATAAAAGCACAATTTTTTAATGCATCACTGTTGCAATGGTTGTAAAAGGCCAAAGGAGGAATGTGTAATGAAAAAATATGCGGCATTTGTAATGGCGATATGCTTGTTTGCTCTTTTGCTGATAGGCTCTGCCTCGCCTGTGTATGCGTATGGTGTGGATGACAAGTTTGTATATGAAGTTACTGAGAGGGGGGTCTATATCAAAGGTCGAAAAACAAATGATTGTGTCTTTCCGGAAGAGTTTAACGGATTTCCGGTAATCGGTGTCGCAGAAGAGGCTTTTGATAACTCTACAATCGGCTTTTCGCCTTTTGTTGTGCCGGATTCGGTATGGCATATTGACAAATACGCCTTTGCCGATTCTCTGATTTATACGGAAAACTTTGATCTGCCTGATCACGGATTAGAGATATCCTATGGTGCGTTTGAAAAAACCAATTTTGACAACGATGATGCGGTTTGGGATAATGGCGGTCTGTACATTGATAATCATCTCGTTGCGGTAGATAAAAATAAAATAGAACAAACCTTTACGGTGCGAGAAGGCACATTGTCAATCGGTCACAAAGTCTTTTCCAGTATGCCTAATCTAGTTACCGTGTATTTGCCGGACTCTTTGGAGTGGATCAGTTCATATGCGTTCTATGATTGTGAATTATTAAATCTGCAACTTCCTCCGAATTTGATAGGCATTGGTGAGAGTGCCTTTGGTTTCTGTCAAAACCTGAAAATTTCGCAGCTGCCTCCAAAACTGCAAGTGATCGGTGCTGGCGCGTTTAACGGGCTAAAGAGTATTCAAGAAATTACGATCCCGGATACTGTGCGCATAATTGGAAACGAAGCATTTCAATTTTGTGATCTTGTTTCTGTGAAAATACCGGAGGGAATAGAATATATAGGTGATAGTGCGTTCAGAAGCAATAAAAGATTAGAGAATATTGTGCTGCCAAATAAAAACTTTTATCTTGGCGGAAAAGTGTTTGAAGAAACGGCTTTTTCAAAGGATGAAGCTAATTGGAAGGATAATGTTCTGTTCTTGAATAATATCTTGCTTGCGTCACGCAATCTGGAATTGACCGAGTACGCTGTGCCTGATGGCATCATCAACATAGCGGGCAAATCTTTTGCTGGGCACGCAAAGTTAAAAAAGGTGAGCTTTCCGTCTGGTCTGCAGTATATTGGTGACCATGCGTTTTACTTTTGTGAGCAGTTAGAAAAGGTTCATCTGCCGGATAGTGTTATCTGGGTGGGGGATTGGGCGTTTCAAAAGTGTGAGGCTCTTAACGAACTAACCTTGTCTAATCAGCTAAAACATTTAGGAAAGCAAGCGTTTGATGATTGCCACGCTTTGTACGAAGTGGTGGTGCCAGATTCGCTTACCTATTTGAATGCAGGTACTTTTGACCTTGGCGCAGCATATGATATGCCGTCTCCCAAGATTACAATTCCCGCTTCTGTCAAGTATATGGAAGCGGGCTCCGTTGGTGCTATGGATCGAAAAAAGTTGACGATTTATGGATATACTGGAAGTTATGCAGAGGGGTATGCGCAACGTGGAGAGATATCGTTTGTTGCTTTGGATGAACAGAAAGCAGATACAACAACGAGCAAATCACTGATTCCTTCTGGAACGAATACCACATGTAAGTGCACGGGTGAACATAACCATGTTACGCAAGGTGGAATGCAAACTACCGGTAAAACTGCAGAGAACACCACTAAGAAACAAACACAAACCACAACCAACGCAATAAAACAAACGGATAGTAAGATTACATCTGGCACGACCATGAAACAGACACAAAAAACAACGGTAAAAGAAGCGAATACGTCAACTGTGTTGGATACTGCCACGGAACAGACGCAAAGTATCACTACAGAGTCGGATGGGACTACCACAACGGAATCTGTAGAAACGTCCGAAACCGCAGCAAGCACGCAGAGCAGTTCAGAGGTTATGTCCACTCCATTCGATGTCTCCGGCGAAGAGGAGCCAATGGATACGGAACAGCAACCGTTATTATGGATATGGTTTGTCGGCGCTTTTGGTGTAGCGGTGGTAGCGGGCGCTGGATTCATGTTGTTCAAAATGTATTCTAAAAAGTAAATCGTGTATAAATGAATAAAACCCGACGATTGTTGAATCGTCGGGTTTTACTATTTACACGTCCGGTTGTAATTCCAGCACCGCCTCGATCATAGCGGGATAGGCCGCCATCTCCTCCTCGGTGGGCGAGGTGTGGCGATAGTGGGCCAAATATTCCACGTTGCCGTTGGTGCCGTGGATGGGGGAGACGGTCAGCCCCAGTACCGTCAACTCACTCTCCGCTGCGGCGGCAAACAGCTCCGCCAGCAAGGCGGGCAGGGTGGCGGCGGGGTCTTTCAGGATGCCGTTTTTGCCCAGTTCCTTCTGCTTGGCCTCGAACTGGGGCTTGATGAGGGTGACGACTTCGCCGCCCTCTTTCAGCACTCGATGGATGGCAGGGTAGATCTTTTTCAGCGAGATAAAGGACACGTCCACCGTCACCATATCGCAGATGGTGCCCCCCAGTTGCTCCGCCGTCAGGTTGCGGGCATTGGTGCGCTCCAGCACCGTCACCCGCTCGTCGATGCGCAGTTTGTAGTCCAATATGCCGTAGGCCACGTCCACCGCAAAGACGCGGGTCGCCCCGTTTTGCAGCAGGCAGTCGGTGAAGCCGCCGTTGCTGGCGCCGATGTCGCACACGGTGAGGGCGGTAGGGTCGATGGCAAAGTGTGCCAGTGCGCGCTCCAGCTTGTAGCCGGAGCGACTGGCGTATTTTTTTGCCTTTTCACGGTAGGTGATCACCGTGTCGGCAGGCAGAGGGGTGCCCGGCTTGTCGGCGGGCACGTGGCCGATCCAGATGCGCCCCTCCATAATGAGGGCGGCGGAGGTGTTCAGGTCCACGTCCAGTTGCTTGGCCACCAGTTGGTCGGTGCGGATGGTTTCCATGATGTGTCACGTCCTTATATGAAAGAATGGGAGTTCCCGTTTGAGTTGCCTAAGATCCACCTCCCGCACCCGATGGGGGCGGCGGTGCTCGTGATAACTGTATAGGATGATGTCGCAGGTGCCCCGCCGCCGTTGCCACAGAGATTGGCGCAGGCGCAGGACCGCCACTTTGTGGGCAGGCACTGTCACCCGATGGAGAGTCAGTCCCGCGGAGTAGCAGAGGGTGTATCGCCCGTCCGCATAGCCCACACCCGCGGTGCGCAGGTCCACCCACCGTACCGCCAACAGCCACAAACAGGGGAGGAGGCCCATCACGGTGAGGTAGGTGGTGAGTTCTCCCCATTGGGGCCACTGTTGCAGGATGACCCACCGAACAAGGGGCAACCCCAAGATCAGCAACAGAGGCAGGCGGAGATAGCGCCCCGCCGCCCTTTTGGCGGGGCGGACGGTGACGGGGCAGGGAAGCAGATGCGGGAGCAGGACGGCGGTCTGTTCGTCTGCTTGGGGGCGGCGGCAGGGAGGGAGCAACACCGCCAAGGTGTTTTTGTCCTTGCCGTAGCCGGTGCAACCGATGAACACCGTGTAGAGTCGGGTCAGGTAAGCCATCAAGGTCTGACGGCGGTCGATATAATGAATGGCACCCACACCGCAGCTGTGGGAGCGATAGGAAAAGAGTCCCGTGCGCACGGTCACCGTGGTCTCCTGCCGACAGACGGAAAAAGGCAGGTGCCGCATCAGGTGACGGGCGGCACCGATCAGCCAGCCACCCAACAGAAGGAGGGTGAGCAGTGCCGCGGTGCGGGGGATCACCGTCACCGCCTCGGCCGCCGCCTCCAGATTGTCCAGTAGGGTCTGTTGCAATCCTTCGCCCAGCAGAACACCGCTCTGTCGGAAGACGGTGGTGAGCAGCAGGATACCGCTGAGTGAGTCCGAGGACAGCACCGACAGAAGCCACAGCCGCCAATGGGCCGCACGGACGGTCGTCCCCTTGTCGGGGTCGGACAGAAGTAGAAGCGCTTGTTTTTTGGGGATGATGAGCCTCACGTCCGCCAGGCGGTGATAGCCGGCATCGGTGTCGGCCACCATACGGGCGGCCCCCACCAGCCGCAGCCACAGAGGGCGCTCCACCGTCAGGGTGGTGACCTGTGCCAAGGGAATGGCGGTGGTGCGCCGCCACACGATGCCGCGGCGCAGACAGAGGTGTTGGGGTGTGATCTCATAGGTGCGCCGCCACCAGGCCCATATTGGCAGGATGAGTAATAACAGCGCCACACTCAGGTCCAGCCAGGTGCCCCGCAACCATAGGGGGAATCCGTGGGGGATGCGCAGGTAGCGCACACCCCGCAAGAGGGGCAGGATCAGCAATAAGGCGTAGCGGGGCAGATGCCCGATGATGGCGATGGGGTGTTCCCGACGGGTGGGTCTCATAGGGCCAACAGGCGCTTTCGCCACACTTCTGCCCGTTCACGGGGGATCCCCTCCACCAGCAGATAGCCGCCGGTGGCGCTGATGAGCAGAAAGGCGGTATCCCACCGCCGTTCCAGCGGTCCTTGCCACAGGGTGACCTGTCGCACCGCCTCCACGGGGATGTAACGGGTGGTGACAAACACCACGCCGCTGCGCACCCACACCCGTTCCCCGTCCATGGCGAAGGAGAGGCTGTCCCGCCGTCGCGGCAGATACCAACCACCCAAGATAAGGGCGCATACACCGCCCACTACGGCGGCAATACCAATGTATTCGGGGAAAAAGGAACGCACCAGCCACTCCGTCAGCACCAAGGCGGGTAGAGTGACCATCGCCAGCAGGGCCATCCAGGACCACAGCAAACGGGGCGCAGGTTTTTCAATCATCGGACACACCTCCACGGGTAGTGTGCCCCGAAAACTGTGATTCAGTATACCATATTTCCTGTAATAAAACAAGGGTGTTTGTCCTTTTTGTAGTGACCCCCTTTTTTCGGCAAAAAGGGCTTCGGTAAGAAGGGTATAATGACGAGGTAAGGATGTGAGGATATGGTGATCTACGGCGACATTTTGTTGCTGCTCAACTGGTGGATCGATTATCTGCTGTTGTTGGGGGTGCGCCGCGCCCTGTTCGGCGGGGGAGCACCTTGGAGGATGGCACTGGGCGCTTTGGTAGGCGCTCTGTGCAGTTTCGTGCTGTTTTTGCCCCCGTTGCCCTTTTGGCTGTCTTTGGCGGTGCGCC
This sequence comes from Acutalibacteraceae bacterium, assembly GCA_045659145.1. Lineage (GTDB taxonomy): Bacteria > Bacillota > Clostridia > Oscillospirales > Acutalibacteraceae > UBA5905. The sequence goes on from JAZOWI010000022.1 coordinate 11,762, forward strand.
TGCTGTCCGCCGTGGGGATGGTGGCGGTGGCTTTTCGGTGGCAGGGATGGATCGAAATGACGCGACGGGTGCTTCTACTGTTCGCTCTTTCCGCCGGTTTGGCGGGTCTGTGCGGCGCTCTGTACTTCTTCTTGGCGCCCAACGGCTTTTACGTGTATAACGGAGTGGTGTATTATTCCGTGCCGCCTCTGTTATTGGTAGCGCTTACGGTGGTATGTTACGGTTTGTTGGAGGGCACCCGTTGGCTGATGCGGCGGCGGGCTCCTCGGTCCCATCTGCATCGGGTCCGTCTGTCCCAAGGGGGGCACAGTGTGCAGATCACGTGTCTGTATGACAGCGGCAACCATTTGACCGAGCCTTTTTCCGGTTGGCCCGTGCTGGTGGTGGAACGCACCACCGCGGAGCGATTGGTGGAGGTGCCCCCTTCGGTAGAAGCCTTACCTGCACAGAGTGAGGTGCGGTGGCGGTTGGTGCCCTTTGATACGGTGGGAAACAGCGGAGTGCTGCCCGCCTTCGTGCCCAAGGAGGCGGTGGTGGTGACCGCCCAAGGGGAGCAGTCCCTGATGCCCTGCTACGTGGCGGTGTGCGATCGGCTGGGGCGGGGTGAGTATCGGGGTCTGATGGGTAGCGCTATGGGAGAATTATTGATTTGAAAGGTGGCAAGGCGTAATGCTTTACAGATGGTTTGGCTGGCTTATACGGGTTTTTCAGCGGCTTTTTTCGGACGAAACCGTGCACTATATCAACGGCACCGAGGTATTGCCGCCGCCTCTCACCGCCGAGGAGGAGCGGGAGATGCTCACACGGTTATCAAACGGAGAAACCGCCGCGCGGGACACCCTCATCACCCATAATCTGCGGTTGGTGGTGTATATTGCCCGCAAGTTTGAGAACTCAGGGGTGGGCATTGAGGATCTGATCTCTATCGGTACCGTAGGACTCATTAAGGCGGTGGAGACCTTCTGCCCTGAGCGGAACATCAAGTTGGCCACCTATTCTTCCCGCTGCATCGAAAACGAGATCCTTATGTATCTGCGCAAAAACGCCCAAAAGAGGAACGAGATCTCCATTGATGAGCCGCTGAATGTGGACTGGGACGGCAATGAACTGCTCCTGTCGGATGTGCTGGGCAGTGACCCTGATGTGGTGCATCGGGATCTGGAGCAGGAGGCAGAGCGGCAACAATTGCTTCGCTGTGTGGCGCGGCTGTCTCCGCGGGAACAGCAGATCATGCGGTTGCGCTTCGGCATTTGCGGCGAGCAGGAGCACACCCAAAAAGAGGTGGCGGATCGAATGGGCATCTCTCAGTCCTACATATCCCGTCTGGAAAAACGGATCATCCGCCGTCTGCGGGAGGAGATGCTGCGGGCGGAATAAAAAACGGTGTACCCTGTTTTTAGGGTACACCGTTTTTGCTGCGGTGAACAAGAAAATCAATGCCTACACATAGGGCCGCACCCACGGCATAACACAGCATATCTGCCCAGGAGAAGCTGGTGCCGAATACGATGCGCAGCGGGGAGTTTGCCCCGACACCGATGAGAGACAGAATATCCAGATACTGCCCAATCTCCACCACCGCCGCCAGCAAAAACAGATACAGCGGTAGCAGGCGGATACCGGATGGAAGGGCGGTGCGGACGATGCAGTACAGCAGTACCACCACCAACACGTCCCCTAAGTAGGGGCGCACCAATCGATCCTGCACATACAGGGCGATGAGCACTTCGGTGATGAACAGCACTGCCGTCCCGCAAAGATACCACAAGCGTGGGGTGGGCTTATACATAAGGCGCCTCATACAGCATCTCATCGGGCAGCATAAAGTAGAGGTCGTGTATCGTCACCAGTCCGAATGCGTGGGCATCCTCCAACGTATATACCCCATCGTCGGTGACCAGGTACAGTCCTAATTCATAGGGCTTGCTGACCCAGCAGGGGGTCAGTTGGAAGCCGTCCAGCTCGATGAGCACAAGATCGTCTTTGTAATTGGGATAGTAGACGTGGTAGAGGGAGGCCTCCTCTTCGTTGGAAAGGGTCACATCCCCCAGCCGCTCGATGGTCTGTGTGGTATAGTATTTCCCCATATGCTCCGCCAATAAATGATTTCGATAAGGGTGAACTGTATCCGGCGGCGAGAAGTCGTTATAGGTGTCATCCACATAGGGTTCGTCTTCTTCATAGCGGTCGGTGGATAAGTAATACTGCTCCGTTTCCAGAATAGCCTCCGCCTGTTGGATGATGGCCTGGCGCGCCCGCAGGCAATCCACATTATATTTACGGAAGTCGGGTGTGGGATCGGGGGTAAAGACGTAGCCGCCGCCATCCCTTGCACGGGTGACGGTGCCATATTCGTCCAGCCGATACCGCAGATGGCTGGTGAGGTGGCGGTAGTAGGGGTCTTCCGGTCGGGAGTCGGTCCACAACTCCACCAGATAGGGGAGCGCCCCCTCGGACAACTCCGTCAGGTGATGGACATCCAACTCTTCCAGCCTTTCCTGCTCATAGGCGGTGATGTTATAGCGGGCGATGAAGGTGTCCACGTCCACGTAGCCCACCGTCAGACCGATGAGCGCCACCGCCACCACGCAGGCCCGCATATACGGGAACCGCACCGAAAATAGGCGCACAATGACGAACAGCAGCACCAGCCCCAGCATTACCATAAATACGCCGGTAAGCACACGCCGGCGGGTCATACCGAAGGAGCCGATGTATAGAATCATCTTGGATAGGGCGGTGGCCACCATCCCCACCGAGAAAAGCAGCACGAACAGGGAGATCAGCCGTGTGGACAGAGGGGCTTGGCCTTCTTGCTTGCGGGAGAGTCCAAGACAAACGGACACTAACAGCAGATTGATGGCACACACGGCGCACATTTCAAAGAAACCGCGACGGGCATACTGAGCTACCGTGTAGTCCTCGGGAAGGATTCCCGAGAAGGCGCTGAAAAAGTAGGCTAGCTGGGAAAACAGATACAGCACGTACACGGCGCTGATGGTGCCCAGAAAGGCGTTGATACCACCCGCTGATATGCCTTTACGGGGCGAGGCGGAGGTGGCGGCGGATCCGGACAGATCGTGGCGCACACTGAACATAAGCGAGTAGAGCACTAAGAACAGCAACACGCCCACCACCGCGGAGGCAAACACCTCTGCGAAATGATCCAGCAGAGTGTGGGTGAGCAGTCCCTCAAAGGCGGCGTCCGCTCCTACCAGCAAGGGTACCAGCACCAGCAGGGCGGGCAGGGCGCATAGCACACCAAGCAGGGCGCCTCCGAAGCGGCGTTTTTCTACCGTATCTCCGTTTTTCACCAAGAAGATGGCGGGAATCGCCGTGGAGAGATGAGACATAGGTCGCCCGATTAACAGGCGCATGGAATCCACAATGCAAGCCACCGTACCGCTGCGATCGGTGCCGATGCGGGCGCTGTCCAATAGAACCAACGCACTGAGTAGGGTCATCCCCACCACGGTAAAGAAGCGCATAGCGCCATCCGCGTGCCACACGAAGATACCCAGGGAGGCCACGGTAGCAAATAGACAGAACCAACCGTAAAGAGACGGCTTTTGCAAGCGACTTCCCAGGTACCAGCCGCTGCATAGCAGTACGGCGGCGTAGCCCAGGCTGTATCCCAATCGAAACCCGCCGAACAGGGAGAAGTTAGCGAACAGCACCGATACCGCCAGCAACACGGCAGCAAGGATCAGGTCCCTTTTATCCGAGCCCATACGCGGACGGACGGGCGGGGAAGAATAGTTTTGCTCCATAGCAAATCCTCCTAATCAATGGTCAAATTGGGTTTTGCTGCCACGATTATAGCACAACAATTATCGAAAGTCAATAATATTCGTACGAAAAACAGCAAAATTGTGTTAATGAACAAAAAGCAGGAACAAAAAAGGCGGTGCTTATTGAAAATCAACAAAAACACCCCTGCCGAAAAATAACGGCAGGGGAAGGCGTTCGTCTTACAATTGTATTAAAGCAAAATAGCGGTCTCTTGCAGGACCTCGCCGTTGCTGTCGGTGTGGGTGGCGCGGATCTCCTGATCCCCGAAGGTGTAGCCGCAACCGGCAAAGTAGTTTTCCTTGGGGACACCCGAAAGCACGATGGGGCAGGGCTGACCGAACTGATCCTTCTCCCCGCCGGGGGTCCAGATATCCGAGGTGTGCATATGACCGCAGATCATCACGTGGGGGCGCACCTCTTCTTTCAGCAGGCGGCACCACTCCCGATAGATCTCGGGCTCAAACTCATAGTCCGGCCACAGATGGTGGGAAATGGGGTAGTGCATGATCACCACACGGGTGGTGATCCCCTCGGCGGCGTATTCCGTGGCGGCTCGCTTTGTAAGTTCGCGGATATACTCGGTTTCCCGCAGGCGGAAGTCGTGGCAGCAGAAGACGTTACCGCACTCGATGTGGTCATCCCGCTTATCCTCGCCGCAGTCCAGCACCACACCCCACAGAGTGCCGAAGCGGAAGGTATAATAGGTGCGACCCGTGGCACTGTGGGGGGTGTACTTTTCGGTCATTTCGGAGTGACTGCCTCGCAGGTCGTGGTTACCGCGGGCGAACACCACGGGCTTGGTGCCGCCGGTCAACTCTCCGGCGATGATGTAGGCGTGGAGTAAGACCTTGGGATCGTCACAGCAGTTACACAGGTCACCGTTGAGAATGAGAAAGTCAAAGTCACCGAAGGTCCGGGCGGCGCGGATGGGTTCCTCAATGCGCTGATGGGCATCGGAGATGCAATAGGCGCGGGCGCCCGTGGCAGGCACCGACGTGAAGGCGTAGGGATAGGTCAGCACCTCGTCGGCGGTGTCGGAGCACCAGGATCCCCGCTTGTACACATCGCGGATGCACACAGTGTAGCCGCCGGCGGCATCCAGCTCCGCCATAGGCACGGTCACCTCGTGGATCTCGGACAGGGAGCGCAGGATGCCGTTGGTGTCGTCGTAATAGGTTTTATCGCCTACCTGCACCCACGCCAGACATTCCTTGTTGACCGGCATTTTGATCTGATAGGTATTGTCTACGGCGAATACGGCGGGATGAGTCTTTAACATAAGGGCCACTTCCTTTATTTATTGTTCTTACGATAGTCCGAGGGGGTACAGGATTTGATGGACTTAAATACACGGGAGAAATAGAGGGGATCGTTGAATCCCACAGAGCCGGCCACCTCTGCCACGGAATAAGTGGGATCGTGGAGCAGACTGCAAGCCTCATTGATGCGATAGGTCTGCAAGTAATTGTGAGGAGATACGCCGAAGTCCTGCAAGAAGGCGCGGTAGAGCTGACTGCGGCTGATGCCCACGTATTGGGCAATATCCGCCACGCCGATGTCGTTGGCATAGTTGTACTGGATGTAGCGCAGGGCATTGGCCACATAGGTCTGGTGGGTATCGTCCGTGGGACGCTGGCGGTTCATACGGATCAGATGCGCCAAGAACAGATACAGCTTGCCTGCCATCTCCGCATCGTCGGCGGCGGTGTTGCCGCTGGCGTCGGCGATGCAGCGCAGCAGCTGACGGGTCGATTCCGGTTCATCACTGTGCAGTACCGGCTCCTGACGGGAGAAGCCCGCCAGTTTCACCAGACGGCGGGCATCGGTGCCGTTGAAGCCCACCCAGTTGTATTGCCAGGGATCACGGGCATCCGCCTGATAACTGGCGACTTGGGAGGGATAGGTGATGAACAGCATGCCCGCCTCCACGTGGTGCTTCTGCTGATTGGCATACAGTGTGCCGCTGCCCGATACCACGTAGTGGATGAGATAATGATCCCGCAGAGCGGGTCCCCAGCTGTGGTTGCTGTCGCACTGCTCATAGCCGGTGTTATAGACCGATAATCCGGCGTTTTCTTTCAGTGCATCCCGAAACTGATAGCGACTGTTTGCCATTGACGTCACCTCCTTGAATAGTTCGCACTCAGTATACCACAGAATGCAACATTTGTCCATAGGTATATCAAATAAAAAGGGTTGCACTTTTGGACAGGGTGCAATATAATGATAGGTAGAAAAGTATCATACACGGAGAGGAAGAAGATTATGTCTGCGCAAACTCTGATAGAGAAGATTTGTAGCGGCGGTTACGACGCGGCCTTTGCCGCTCTGTACGGTGCCGAGAACGTGGAGACCCAGCGTCAGCGTTACGTGGATGCGGTCAATGGTTTTGTAGCCACTTATGGAGATGAGGGGGATCTGCAACTGTTTTCCGCCCCCGGCCGCACAGAGATCGGTGGCAACCATACCGACCATAACTACGGTCGTGTGCTGGCAGGTAGCGTTAACTTGGACGTGATCGCTGTTGTGCGTCCCACCGATGGTGGCATTCGTATGCAGTCCGAGGGCTATCCCCTCATTGAGGTGGATATAACCGAATTGTTGCCGGTGGAGAGCGAGAAGAACGGCTCTGCTGCACTCATCCGCGGCACGGCGGCCCGCTTTGCCGATCTGGACTATGCCATTGGCGGCTTTGATGCCTACGCTACCTCCAACGTGCTCAAAGGCAGCGGCCTGTCTTCTTCCGCCGCTTTCGAGGTGCTCATCGGTGTGATTCTCAATCATCTGTATAACGAGGGGCGTGTCAGTGCGGTGGAGATCGCCCAGATCGCCCAGTACACCGAAAATGTGTATTTCGGCAAGCCCTGTGGCCTGATGGATCAGATGGCCTCTTCGGTGGGTAATATCATCACCATCGATTTTGCGGATCCCGCCAACCCCGTCATCGAGAAGGTGGACGTGGACTTCGCCGCTACGGGTCACGCTCTGTGCATTGTGGACGTGGGCGGTGACCATGCAGATTTGACCCACGAGTACGCAGCAGTGCCCGGCGAGATGAAGGCAGTGGCTGCAACCTTGGGCGTGCCGGTGCTTCGTCAGACCTCTATGGAGGCGTTACTGGATAATATTACCGCCCTGCGTCGTGAACACGGCGACCGCGCGGTGCTGCGTGCCATCCACTTCTTGCAGGAGAACGACCGTGTCACCGAGCAGGTGGCGGCACTACGTGACGGCGATTTCGAGGGCTTCAAGAAACTGATCATCGCTTCGGGTAATTCTTCCTTCCAGTATTTGCAGAATGTGTATGCCACCGGCGACGTGAAGGAGCAGAGCATGTCCTTGGCACTGGCGCTGGCTCAGCGACTGTTGGAGGGCGCAGGCGCATGGCGTGTTCACGGCGGCGGTTTCGGCGGCACCACCCAGAATTTTGTGCCGCTGGATAAGCTGGACACCTTTAAGACCACCATTGAGCAGGTGTTCGGCGAGGGTTCTTGCCACGTGCTGAACATCCGTCCTTACGGCGGCGTTTGTGTGGATAAATTGGTCTGAAAACCTACATATAGGAGGAAATAACTATGAAAACCACTTTGTTGATTATGGCGGCGGGCATCGGTTCCCGTTTCGGCGGCGGCATCAAGCAGTTGGCCCCCGTGGGTCCCAACGGCGAGATCATTATGGACTATTCCATCCACGATGCCATCAAGGCCGGCTTTAACAAGATTGTCTTTATCATCCGTAAGGACATCGAGGCGGATTTCCGCGAGATCATTGGCAACCGTATCGAGGCTATGTGCGCCGACAAGGGCGTGGAGGTAGGCTATGCCTTCCAGAGTCTGGACAAACTGCCTGAAGGCTATGAGGTTCCCGAAGGTCGTACCAAGCCTTGGGGCACCGGTCAGGCGGTGCTGGTGGCCAAGGATCTGCTCACCGAGCCCTTCGCGGTCATCAATGCCGACGACTATTACGGCAAAGAGGCATTTAAGCAGTTGTACGCTTTCCTCACCACCGAGGCCAAGGATACCAACTTCTGTATGGCCGGTTTCCAACTGAAAAATACCCTCAGCGACAACGGCGGTGTGACCCGTGGCGTGTGCAAGGTCAATGCCGAGGGCTATCTCACCGACGTGGTGGAGACCTCCGACATTGTGAAGACTGCCGACGGCGGTGCCGCCACCGGCGATACCGTTCTGGATGCGGACGGCGCTGTGTCTATGAATTTCTGGGGTCTGACCCCTGACTACCTGACCCTGCTGGAGGAGGGCTTTGTCACCTTCCTGAACGGTATTGGTGATAACCCCCTGAAGGCGGAGTATCTGCTGCCCATCCATATCGGCAACCTGCTGAAAGAGGACAAGGTGTCGGTGAAGGTGCTGCCCACCCCCGATAAGTGGTTCGGCGTCACCTATGCGGAGGACAAGGATTTGGTCATCGCCAGTTTTAAGGAGCTGTACGCCGCCGGCGCATACGAGGCGGATCTGTTTAGCGATTTGTAATACAGAATAGAAAGAGAAAGGGGCGGCCCGAGCGGGCGGGCCCCTTGCTATGGTTTGGG
>JAZOWI010000023.1:0-71430 GCA_045659145.1 Acutalibacteraceae bacterium
GGCCCAACGAGAAGATTAATTCCCTTTCCCCTGTCCTCTCAATAGATACGCCCCCGCCCACGCCATTGCCGCGGGGGGGGCATCGCTGTTTTTATTGGGCCAAACGAATCACGACCCGTGTCATGGCATCCAATGCCGCCACGGGAATAAACTCGTGCACACTGTGAAAATTAAGACCGCCGGTGGAAAGGTTGGGACAAGGAAGATCCTCATAGGAAAGCCGCGCACCATCGGTGCCGCCCCGAATGGGCACCACCTGAGGGGTGATCCCCTCTGCCGCCATTGCCTCACGGGCCCGATCGATCAGGTGCATAAAGGGTTCAATCTTCTCTTTCATATTGTAATAGCTGTCTCTGAGCTCCAACACAAAGGTATCCGCTCCGTACCGATCGTTGAGATAGGCAGTCAACCGAACGAGAAACGCCTTTCGCTCCTCAAACTTGGTCCGATCGTGGTCGCGGATGATCATTCGCACTGTGGCGGCGGTCTCGTTGCCGGAGATGTCCGTCACGTGATAGAAGCCCTCGTACCCCTCGGTATGGGCGGGGGTTTCGGCAGGCGGGAGCATGGACACAAACTCCGTCGCCAGCAGGGCGGCATTTTTCATCTTGCCCTTGGCCGAACCGGGGTGGATATTTACCCCGTGCACCGTCAACACCGCCGAAGCACCATTGAAGTTTTCGTACTCGATCTCGCCCAGTTCTCCTCCATCCACCGTATACGCCTCTTTAGCGGCAAAGCGGTCATAGGGGAAGCGGTCGGCACCGCATCCGATCTCTTCATCAGGGGTGACACACACCGCGATGCCCCGATGGGACACCTCCGGATGGGTCAGGAAATACTCGCAGGCGGTGAAGATCTCCACCACACCCGCCTTGTCATCGGCACCCAGCAGGGTGCTGCCGTCGGTCACCACCAGCGACTGCCCCGCGAAGCGGGACAGGAAGGGAAAACCTTCCACCGTCATGGTAGCATAAGGGAGTACAATATCTCCTCCCTCATAGTCAATGATCGAAGGCTTCACATCCGCGCCCGACACGTCGGGAGACGTATCCATATGGGCCACAAAACCGATGGACGGCTCCTGCGTCTTGTCTGCTGTCGCCGGCAAATAGGCGGTGACATAGCCGTTTTCATCCAGACACACGTCGGTCATTCCCATACGGGTCAGTTCCTCTGCCAGATGCCGCGCCAGCACCAACTGCTTGGCGGTACTGGGGAAAGTGGCGCTGTCCTCCTCGGAGCGGGTATCAAACTTTACATACGTCAAAAAGCGTTCCAATGCGGTCATATTTATCGCCTCTTACATTACAGAATCAGCAGCATCTTTTCACTGGCGGTCAGGTTGAGACTGCCCTCCTCGGTCACATACACCATATCCTCGATACGCACACCGAAACGATTCTCCAAATAGATGCCCGGCTCCACCGTCAGCACCATACCGGGTTGCAGGATCGTCTCACAACGGGGATTGAAACTGGGGTTCTCGTGAATCTCCACACCCACACTGTGACCCAGTCCGTGACCGAAACAGCCCTCGTAACCGGCACCGTAAATGATGTCCCGAGCCACCTTGTCCACATCCTTGCACATCACACCGGCGCGAATAGCCTTCTCAGATTCCAACTGAGCGCGCAGCACGGTGTCATACACACGGCGCATCTCCTCGGTGACCTCCCCCACCGCAACGGTACGGGTCATATCCGCGTGATAGCCACCCGCCACAGCGCCGAAGTCCATGGTAAGGAAATCGCCCCGCTGTACCACCTTGTCGGTGGGAACGCCGTGGGGCAAAGACGAGTTTTTACCCGACACCACAATGAACTCAAAGGAGACACCCTCGCTGCCCAAGCGGCGCATAAAGAACTCCATATCCAGCATGATCTCTTTTTCGGTGCGGCCGGGTTGGATGCGGTCCAGAATGTAAGTGAATGTCTCGTCGGTCATCTGCTGTGCCCGACGGAGCAGTGCCAGCTCCTCTGCGGTCTTGATGGCGCGCATATCCGCGGTGAAGCGGTCAAAGCGGTCGCTGTCCGACACGCACACCTGCGGCAAGGCCTGCCGCAAAGCCGCCATACGGCTCACTGAGGTGCTGTTTGCTTCCACATACAGCTCCTTAACACCAAACCGCTCGCAGAGCTGGGCAATTTCCTCGTTCAGGCGCTGGCTCAGCTGTACCTCGCAGCTGTTCACCACTTCTCTGGCCTTTTCCACATAACGGAAATCAATGAGGAACACCGCCCCCTCAGGCGCAATGAACACCGCGCCGTCACTGGTCTCAAAACCCGTGTAATAGAACCGATTGGTGACACTGGTGACCAAAAAAGCCTCTCCCGCCGCCAACTCAGCCTGTACTCTTTCCACTCTCTGACGAATCATGGTTCTCTCTCCTATCTTACAGTTGTCGTAACACTTCCAGCAAATAGTCATACACCCGCTTGGTAGAAGCCACCGAAAGTCGCTCGCGGAAAGTATGAATATCCTGCATATCGGGGCCGATGGACACCGCGTCCAAGCCCTCTAACTTCTCACACAGCAAACCGCATTCCAGTCCCGCGTGAATGGCTACCACCGCAGGGACACGGCCTGTCTGCTGCTCCCACACACGGCACATCACGTCCCGCAGATGGGACTGCTTGGCGTATTCCCATGCAGGATAATGACCATGGGAGGAGCAGGTGCCGCCGAAGGAGGCAGCCACCTGAGCCAATTGCTCCAACAGCGCGGCCTTCTCTTCATTGACGCTGCTGCGCACCGCAAAGGAAGCACACAGGGTATTTCCGTTTGCGGTTAGAATACCCAAGTTGAGGGAGGTCTGTACCAGTCCCAAAATATCCTCGCTCATAGCCTGCACTCCATTCGGCACCGTGGTGAGAAAATCCACCACGCGGCAGGTGGACTCCGCATCCATCGCCACATCCGCTATGGCTGATTCAGCCGTAATCGTCAGATGAGGATCCCCCGCCACGCGATGGGCAACCGCAAAGGCCGCCGCGGCAGACGCAACGTCCTCATCAGAGGTAACGATTGCTTCGCACAACACGGGAATCGCATTGTCTTTGAGGCCACCATTTACCGACACGATACGACAATCAAGCGTTTTAAGAAATTCACCCATCACCACGTTGGCGTTTAGGCGACCCTTATCAATCTCCACACCCGAGTGACCACCTTGTAAGCCGTCCACCCGCACATAATAGGAAGGTGCTTCCACAGGAGCATACGTCAAGGGGAGAATGATTTCGGCGCGAGCGCCGCCGGCACAGCTGACCGTGAGCACCCCCTCCTCCTCTGAGTCAATATTAATCAGCCGTCGGCCCGCCAAACAATTGGGGGCTAATCCCTCGGCACCGTACATACCCGTCTCTTCATCCACGGTAAACAGCACCTCAAGCGGAGGATGGCACAAATCATCGGCCTCTAAGATGGCAAGCGCCATCGCCACCGCGATGCCATCGTCACCACCCAACGTAGTGCCGTGAGCAAACACCCATTCCCCGTCGGTATCCACTGCCAATCCGTCGGTGGCAAAATCAATGGAGCACTCCGCAGCCTTCTCACACACCATATCCAGATGTCCTTGCAAAATCACGGGCGGATGGGTCTCATACCCCGCCGCGGCCGCCTTGCGGATCATCACGTTGCCCAACTGGTCCTGCTGTACCCGCAGCCCGTGGCGGTTAGCAAAATCCACACAGTAATCACTGATTCGCGCCGTGTCACCGGAGCCGTGAGGAATGGCACAGATTTCCTCAAAATAATGGAACACCCTAAAAGGGAGTAATTCACTCAGTTTCCCCATCGGCGTTACCTCCCAAAACAGAAATTATAGGATTATTGTATCATAGTTGTCTTTGTTTAGCAAGGAATAAAAAGAATTTACCCCCGAAGCATCCACGCTCCGGGGGTAAAGCCAGTCACCTTTACAGTTTGTCTACGTCTTCATCGGTGATGAGATGGAATCCTGCCGCCTCCAACGCCGCCTCCGCAGCAGCGTTATCCGCCACACGCAGCACCACGTACGCGTGCTTCTCGGTGCGGGCCATAAAAGCATAGAGGTATTCCATATTAATGCCGGACTCATCCAACACCTGTAACGCTTTGGACAGTTTACCGGGGGCATCGCCGATCTTGACACCCACCACCTCGGTAATCTTAATTAGATAACCTTGCTCACTCAGCGTGTTGTAAGCGGTCTCATTATCGTTGACGATAAGCCGCAGAATACCGAAATCACGGGTATCCGCGATAGACAGAGCGCGCAGATTCACATTGTGACCAGCCAAGGTTTCGGTGATATTCACCAGGGTGCCCTGCTTATTCTCCACGAATACAGTCAATTGTTTTAACGACATAACTGTTCTCCCCTTTCTAATCAATCGTGCAATTTACGCTTATCAATGACGCGGACCGCCTTGCCTTCACTGCGGACAATGCTCTTGGGTGCCACCAGATGCACCTTGGGATTGATGCCCAACATAGTCTTCATAGCATCCGCCAACGCCCGCTCCTGCTCAGTGACACCGCTGACGGTATCGGTGAACTTATCAGGATTCATCTCCACATTCACATCGAAGGTGTCGTTATTGCCCACACGATCCACCACAATCTGGTAGTTGGGCTCATAGCCGTCTTTCAGCAGGACCGTCTCGATCTGGCTGGGGAACACATTCACACCGCGGATGATCATCATATCGTCACTGCGACCCATAGGTTTCGCCATCTTGATAAGGGTACGTCCGCAGGAGCATTTCTTACGGCTGAGCACACAGATATCACGGGTGCGATAACGAAGCAAAGGGAACGCTTCTTTGTCCAAGCTGGTGAACACCAATTCACCCTTACTTCCCTCCGAGAGCACCTCTCCCGTATCGGGATCGATGATCTCCGCCAAGAAGTGATCTTCATTGATATGCATACCCGACTGTTCACAGCACTCAAAAGAAACACCGGGGCCGGAGGTTTCGGTTAATCCGTAAATGTCGTACGCTTTAATGCCCAGCGTTTTCTCAATGTTTCTACGCATCTCCTCAGTCCAGGGCTCGGCACCGAAAATACCGGCTTTCAGCGGAATCTGATCCGGTACAATGCCTTGTTCTTTGATATACTCACCGATATAAGCGGCATAAGACGGGGTGCAGCACAAAATGGTTGCAGACAGATCCTGCATAAACTGCACCTGACGCTCTGTGTTGCCGGAAGACATAGGCAGAGTCAAGGAGCCTACCTTATGAGAACCGCCGTGCAATCCGGCACCGCCGGTGAACAAACCGTAACCATAGGCCACCTGCACCACGTCCTCTTCGGTGCCGCCAGCTGCCACGATAGCGCGGGCACAGCAATCCTCCCACAGATCAACATCGTGCTGGGTGTAGAATGCCACCACACGGCGACCGGTGGTGCCGGAGGTAGACTGAATACGGACACAGTCTTTCAGCGGTTTACCCAGCAGCCCGTAGGGATAGGCATCTCGCAGGTCTGCCTTGGTTAGAAAGGGCAATTTGTACAGATCTTCGATACCATGGATGTCGTCGGGAGTAACCCCCTTCTCCTCCATCAACGCGCGATAGTAAGGGACGTTATCCCATACATGCTTGACCTGCTTAATCAACTTTTCAGACTGGAGCTTTTTGATTTCTTCCACGGGCATGGTTTCAATTTCTTTTTGATAATAGCGCTGTTCCATTTGTTTTCATCCTTTCTGCAAGTAAAAATGGGGCGCGCGAAGTGCAGATAAACAAAAACGTCCTCTGCATTCCCCTGTCGGAATACAGAGGAAGAGAAAAATCCCGTGGGACCACCTCTATTTACCGCCATCTCACGATAACGGCCTCCGAGTGCTGACACACCCTTGTCGATGTAACGGTCGAACCCGTTTAGCCTACACAGTTTCCCTTCAACTAACAACTCACGGAATGAATTCACCGACTTTACACTGCTGCATTCCACCAACCGCAACTCTCTGAAAGTGATATTTTCGGATACTGGTTTCCGTTCAAACGTCTTTACGGATAGTATTCTAGCACTGATTTTTGAGAAAGTCAATAGTTTTGGGGGGAGATTTATGCATTGTATCCCAGATCGAAAGCTTTTTTATTCATCTCTACAAACTTCGGTGCCACTGTATTCTCAATAGCACTAATCCAGCGTTCGTAAGGGATATCAAAACACTTAGCAGCACGCCCCATCAGCACAATGTTTACTGCTTTGGACGAACCTGCCTGCTGAGCCAGAGCCAGCGCATCCAGTGCATCCACCTGCAACCCTTTGCCGGTCAGTTCGTCCAGCACCCCCTCCGGATAAGTGGCGGCACCGATAATCACCGGCATAGGATCGATCTGCTGGGTGTTGACGATGATGCGTCCATCCTTATTCAGATACTTGGCATAGCGAGCCGCCTCCAATTTCTCAAAGGCGATGATCACATCTGCCTCTCCTTCTGTGACGATGGGAGAATACACCTTATCACCGAAGCGCACGTAGGTGACTACCGAGCCGCCACGCTGACTCATACCGTGAACCTCACTGACCTTCACGTCATAACCCTCATCCACCAAAAGACGACCCAACAGTTTAGAGGCCAGCAGACTACCCTGCCCGCCCACACCGACGATCATCACACTTGTGGTTTTCATAGTCATCTTTCCTCCTTACACGATCGCATCAAAGGCGCACAGTTGTTTACACACACCGCAACCCACGCACAGAGTGGCATCCACCACAGCCTTGCCATCCTTCATGCTGATGGCAGGGCAGCCAAGGGTCATACACCGCTTGCAGGACTTACACTTATCGGCTTCCACTTTAAGTGGCGGCAACGCCTTCACCGATTTTAAAAGCACACAGGGGCGGCGGGAAATGATCACCGAGGGCTCCTCAGTGGCCAACTCTTCCTTAATCGCCGTGTCGCAGGCTTTCAGGTCGTAAGGATCCACCACGCGGACACGGTTGATGCCCAACGCCCGACACAACGCCTCCAAATCTACCTTAGCGGCAGGATCGCCCTTAATATTAAAACCGGTGGTGGGATTATGCTGATGTCCCGTCATACCGGTAATGGAGTTATCCAGAATGATGACCGTAGAATTAGTGGCGTTGTAAGCCACATTCACCAGACCGGTCATACCAGAATGCATAAAGGTGGAGTCTCCGATAACCGCCACCGATTTACCCTCAGCTTCGGCACCGCGCGCCAGATTGAAGCCGTGCAGACCCGATACCGAAGCACCCATACACAGAGTGGAATCCAAGGCGTTGAGGGGCGGCACCGCGCCTAGGGTATAACAGCCGATGTCACCTAAGGTAGTGATCTTGTTCTTCGCCAGCGTGTAGAACAGACCACGATGGGGACAACCGGCACACATCATAGGCGGACGGTTAGGAATGGGCGAATCCGCGCTGACACATGCCTTTGCTTCTTTCCCAAAGGCCTCGGCAACGGTCTGCTGAGAGAACTCACCCAGCAGGGAAAATTGCTCCTTACCCACCACATCTAACCCTAAGGCACGCACGTGGTTCTCAATAAAAGGATCCAACTCCTCAACAACGTACAGTTTTTTCACCTTGGCGGCGAATTCCTTAATAAGTTCTACCGGTAAAGGATAGGGCATACCGATCTTGAGAATAGAAACCGTATCACCCAGCGCCTCTTTTACATACAAATAGGAACTGCCGGAGGTGATGATGCCGATCTCATCGGAGTGCATCTCCACTGTGTTGAAGGCACAATCTTCTGCCAACTGACGCAACGCCTCGGTGCGCTGTTCCACCACAGGATGACGCTTGATGGCATTGCCGGGCATCATTATGTATTTCTGGGGATTCTTAACATATTCCTTAATAGGAGCCGCTTCCCGCTCTCCCACCTCCACAATGGACTGACTGTGGGCAATACGGGTGCACATACGCAGCAGCACGGGCGTATCGTATTCCTCAGACAACTGAAAGGCTGCCTTGGCATAGGCATAGGCCTCCGCCGAGTCCGCCGGTTCCAGCATCGGCACCTTCGCTGCCATCGCATAGTGGCGGCTGTCCTGCTCATTCTGGGAAGAGTGCATAGCCGGGTCATCCGCCACGCAGATGACCATACCACCGGTGACACCGGTATACGACAAGGTGAACAGCGGATCCGCCGCCACATTCAGGCCCACGTGCTTCATGGCGCAGGCCGAACGGGCTCCCGCCAAGGAGGCACCGAAGGCCACCTCGCAGGCCACTTTTTCATTGGGGGCCCACTCGCTGTGAATATCCTCATATTTCGCCAAGAACTCGGTGATCTCTGTGGAGGGGGTGCCGGGATAGCTGGACACCACCTGCAAACCGCCGTCATACAGACCGGCGGCTACCGCTTGGTTACCAATCATTAATTTCTTCATATCTATGTACCTCTCTGTTACGACTTGTTCTGGAAGTCCACCAAACCTTCTCCGCCGTACATCTTGCGCAGACGGGGTTTTTCGATCTTTCCGGTGGGGTTGCGGGGCACATCCGCGAAGATGATACGGCGCGGGCGCTTGTAGCGAGGCAGGTCCAAACAAAACTCGTTGATCTCCTCCTCTGTGCAGGTCATATCCTTCTTGATCTCGATGATCGCCGCAGCGATCTCGCCCAAGCGGGGATCCGGCAGACCGATGACCGCCACATCCTTGATCTTGTTGTGGGCCGCGAGGAAGTTCTCGATCTGTACCGGATACAGATTCTCACCACCGGTGATGATGACGTCTTTCTTACGGTCTACCAGATAGACAAAGCCGTCCTCGTCCTGCATCGCCATATCACCGGTAAACAGCCAGCCGTCCCGCAGGGTGTCGGCGGTAGCGGCGGCATCCCGATAGTAGCAAACCATCACACCGGGACCTTTGAGGCACAATTCGCCCACGGCGCCCTGCGCCACTTCCTTGCCCTCAGGGTCCACGATCTTGATCTCCCAACCGTAGCCGGGGATACCGATGGCACCCACCTTGTGCACATTTTCCACACCCAAGTGCACAGCACCGGGGCCGATGGACTCGGATAGGCCGTAGTTGGTATCGTACTGCTGGTCAGGGAAATATTCCAGCCAACGCTTGATAAGGCTCTGGGGCACCGGCTGGGCACCGATGTGCATCAGGCGCCACTGTTGCAGGTCAAAGTCTTTTAAGGACAATTCGCCGCTGTCCAACGCATTAAGGATTTCCTGTGCCCACGGCACCAATAACCACACGATGGTGCATTTCTCCTGACTGGTGGCGGTGAGAATGTGATGGGCCTTGGCGCCCTTGAGAATGACCGCCTTAGAGCCCGCCAACAAACTGCCGAACCAATGCATCTTGGCACCCGTATGGTACAGAGGCGGAATACAGAGGAAGCAATCCTCACGGGACTGACCGTGGTGTGCCTGCTCTACCCGACAGGAGTGGATGAGACTGCGATGCTTGTGCAGGATGGCCTTGGGGAAACCCGTGGTACCCGAGGAGAAATAGATGGCGGCATCGTCCTCCTCCTCTAATGTGCAAGAAGGGAACATCCCCGAACACTCGGAAATAAGGTCGTTGTAATCATCCGCAAAAGCGGGACAGCCTGCGCCGAAGTAGATCAGGTTGCATCGCTGACCAATCTTGTCCGCCACCGCCTCCACACGACCGATGAACTCGGTGCCGAAGATGAGCACGTCCGCCTCAGCCAGTTCCAGACAGTAGTCGATCTCATCCGACGAATAGCGATAGTTCAGCGGCACCGCCAGAGCGCCCGTCTTCAATATACCGAAATAGATAGGCAACCAGTCAATGCAGTTCATCAGCAGGATGGCCACTTTCTTGCCCTTGCCGATGCCGTTCTGCTTTAACATATTTGCCAGACGGTTGGCCTTTTCGTTGAACACCTCCCAGGTGATCTCCCGACGGTAATGTCGGGCGCGGGGGGTGGATTCCACCAATTCATATTCATGCCACGTGGACTTGCGGGTCTCCGGCTGTTCAGGGTTGATTTCCACCAAAGACACGTCCTTAGCATAGTCCTTCGCGTTTCTCTCCAATAAATGTACAATGGTCATAACGAACTCCTCAAACATAAAAAACTACAACTCATACTTTACCACTTTAAAGCGCGTATGTCAACCTTAAACTGCCTGTTTTTTGCGATTTTTTGAAGTTTTTTACAATTTTTTCAAAAACCTATTGACATATTCGCTTTAAAGTGGTAAAGTGTGCTTAATCGATTTTTCGCTTTAAACCATTAAATCAGAAAGGCGGATACAAAATGGAACTGCAACTTACCAAATTGGCGGCGACTTCCACCACCGCGTGGATCACCCTACCCATGCTCCTCTGCTTTTTTGGGCTGATGATCGGCGTTGGACTGGCCTGCCGCAAACACACCACCAACGTGGACAGCTTTGTGCTGGGCGGCCGCTCGGTAGGTCCATGGCTTACGGCATTTGCTTTCGGCACCTCCTACTTCTCGGCAGTGATCTTCGTGGGCTATGCAGGACAGTTCGGGTGGAACTTCGGTCTTGCATCCACCTGGATCGGTCTGGGCAACGCCTTCATCGGGTCGCTGCTGGCGTGGTCGGTCCTGGGACGGCGCACTCGCGTGATGACCCAGCATCTGGGCTCTAAGACCATGCCGGATTTCTTCGAAAAGCGGTACAATTCCAAAAAACTCAAAGTGGTAGCCTCTTTCATCGTATTCGTGTTTCTTATCCCCTACACCGCCTCTCTCTACAACGGTCTCTCTTCCTTATTTAATAACGTGTTCTCCATCCCCTACTGGGTGGTGGTTGTCGTTATGGCCGTGCTGACAGGTGTGTATGTCATCTTCGGTGGCTATATGGCTACTGCCATCAACGACTTCATTCAAGGCATCATTATGCTGGTGGGCATCGTCACGGTGATTGCATCGGTACTGGCGGATAACGGCGGTCTCTCTGCCGCTGTGGAGGCACTGAACACCCATCCTCAGGCCGGCACCGATTTCACTTCCATTATGGGCCCCAATCCCATTTTCTTGCTGTTTGTGGTGCTGCTGACCTCTCTGGGCACCTGGGGACTGCCCCAAATGGTGGGTAAGTTCTACTCCATCAAGGATGAGGATTCCATAAAAAAAGGCACCATTATCTCCACCATCTTCGCTATTGTGGTGGCAGGCGGCTGTTACTTCTTAGGTGGCTTTGGTCGACTGTATCACAAGGATATGCTGGCAGGTGGCTTTATCTCCGAGACAGGCGCCGTTCTGTTTGACAAAGTCATTCCCACTATGCTCAAAGACTTAGCTCCCGTAGTGGTGGCGCTCATCATAGTGCTGGTGCTGGCGGCCTCTATGTCCACTCTTTCCTCCTTGGTGCTGACCTCCTCCTCCACTCTGACACTGGATGTGGTTAAGCCGCTGGCAGAACGCAAAAAGGCAGTATCCGAGCAGCGCAGCGTGCTGATCATGCGGCTGTTCATCGTATTCTTCATCGCTATCTCCGCAGTCATCGCTATTCTTAAAGACAGCATTTGGTCCGGCTCGGTGTTTATTGCTCAAATGATGGGCGTGTCCTGGGGGGCACTGGCCGGTGCCTTCCTGGCCCCCTTCCTCTACGGTCTGTACTGCAAAAAGATCAGCCGCGCTGCCGTGGCTGTCAGCTTCGCCTTCGGCACGGGGTTGGAAATCGTGCAGTTGTGCATCAGCGTCGGCTGGTTGTCGGTGAAAGGGATTCCCGTGCTGAGTTTCATCTTCACCAATTCCCTCTATTCCGGCGTATTTGCGATGATAGGCGGTCTGGTATTGGTGCCTATCGTAAGCCTGTTTACCCGGCGTTCCTGCCCCGCTAACGTGGAAGAAAAGTTCTCTTGCTACGACGCGCAGGTGATCACCAGTCAAAAGGTAACGCTCGGTTAACACACAACAAAAAAAGCGGGTCACAGCTCAGGCTGTGACCCGCTTTTTTATTTACGAATTACCACTCGAATTAATCGTCCCACTCGAATTCATCATCGTTGACATCCAGCTTTTCATCATAACTTCTGCCCACGATGTCGGCATATACAGTAACCTCTTCGCCGTCCTTCTCAATGACGTAATAGGGGCGGGCATAAATGACCGTTCCTCTGTGCGCCTCAGGGATGTTCTTGATACGCACTGCAAACTTGGCGTTGTCGGCACCTGCCTCATATACCTTTTCCGCAAAGATATCGAGCACCTTACCGCTACCGGAACCGATCTCAGGATTCGTCAACTTCATCTGTTCCTCGTCAACACCGATGGTCACACGGTTGGTTACCACGGCACCCATTTTGATCAGTTTGTACTCAACACCATCAATGGTCACGGTGGCGTTGGTATAATCACCGATGTGCGCCTCATTCTTGGTGATGCCGGACACCTTCACGTCGAACAGGAAGCCGACGCCCATCTTGCCGTCCACGATATCCATCACGCTGGAACTCTCGGCGGTAATCAGGCCTTCGGTATCCTCCTCGTCACCCAAAGTGAGCAGGTTGTTCGCATTGATGAAAGCAACCAGCTCATCGGCAAACTTCTTCTGACCGGCAGCAGAGGGGTGCCAACCGGCGCCGGCGGTGTTCTGGGTCAGCTGCAACGAATACAGACCCTCAGCCGCGCCGCCGTTTGTCTCAATGAGCTCGGCAATTCTGGTATTGTCGTCGCTCTTCATCATATTGTAGATCCAAATGATCTTGGAGTTGGGGTTCTTGGCACGTACCAGATCCAGGAACTCCTGATAGCCGGTCAGACGCTGCTCAACCGTAATGCCCTTTTCAGTCTCCATCGCAATGTCGTTGGTACCCAAAGCGATGACGATCAGGTTGGGCTCACGGTTGGTGAAGTTGTACTGAGTGGTACGATCATACTGATAGCGCTGATAGGGATAGAAGGTATGCATATTGGGATCCTGCCAGCCATACTTGGCGCCGATACCGGAGTAGCATACATCGGAGAAGTCCACACCCAGCGCCTTGGCGGTCAGGTAGGGATACGCCGCGGTGGCATCCTGCCACTTGGGAGAATCGGCCTGTTCATTGCCGGAAACACCCAGCGCACCGTAACCGGTGGAGATGGAGTCACCGATGAACTCGATGAAGAAGGTGTTGTCGGAGGGCTTGGTGCCGATGGTACCGTTCATAACAATAGAACCAATACCCACCTCGGCGCCACGATGCTCGGTCTGGCGATAGATCTCGAAGGTGTGGTTGCCCGCAGGCAGATCCTCGGCAATGGTCAGGGTGGTGTTGCCGGTGGCAGTAATGCGGCACTGGGCACGCTCCTTCTGCACACCATCTACGATCACGGTGAAATACACACCGCCATAGGTGGCATCGGTATTCTTAATGGAGTTGGTGACGAAGTTGACAGCCACATCACCTTCGCAGTTGGCGGTGAACTCAATGCCGGAGGCAGAGAAGTCCAGCCACAGAACACCGTTCTTCATATAGTTACGGCCCTGCTGCTTGATGCCGCTCATCAGCTGGCTAATGGGAGTGGCATACTCATCCAGGAACTGGAAGTCGCCGAACACCGCATTGTGGTCGGAGGCCGCGGGCGCTGCTACCAGCGCATCGGTAACAGTCACATCATACAGATGAGTCACCATAGAATTGTAGAAGATGTGGTCGATGTAACGACCGGAGGTGGAGTCGGTCAGACCGGCCTCGGTCAACTTGCTGTAAGAAGCGGTCTCCTCGCCGGAGCAGTTGTAGTCACCGCCGCACAGCACGGGCATCTTGTGAGTAGTGGACAATTCGTTGAGGATCTCAGCGATCTCAGCAGTCTGGAACTGACGCCAGTAGCCGTCACCCTCAGCGGCCACACCGTCACCGTTGACATCGGAGGTGCCGGTCAGAGAACCGGCATCGGTGTGGGTGGCACAGGCAATGAACTTCTCGCCGGTGGCGATCACCTCGAAGAAGCCCACGTTGACATAACGCATGCCCTGCTTACCCCAACGGGTGTTGGTCAAGCCGTGCAGCTCGGTATCCAACAGACGAACGGTTTTCGTGTTGTACACCAGCGTGGTGTACAGCAGACCGTTGTTCTGAGAATCCAAACTGGCGGTCTCAGCGAAGGCATAGTCCGTCAAATCGTTCCGGAAGTAAGTGTACCAGTTGCCGGAGAACTCCTCCAAAGCGATAACGTCAGGCTGATAGTACTTGATCATAGCAATGGCCTTAGGCGCACGCACGTCGATGGTGGCGGTCTCACTGCTCCAATCATAACCGCCATTAGCCAGGTCCTTATCCACCAGCACATTGTAGGTCATCATGCGGATGTCGGCGCCGGTGGTCTTATCCTTCTGGGCCGTGCCCTGATAGCCGGAGGTTGCTTTCTCCATCGTAATGTCGTCATAGAAAACATCGCCGCCATCAGTGACACCTTGAGCAGGATGGATTACCAGAGTAGTGTTTGCTCCGGAATTGAAGGGGATCTGGAAAGTCTGCCACGCAGTATGATTAGCATCAAAATAATACTTATCCGGATTGATCTTATTATTGTGATCGCCATCCGGACTTATATAGAGGCGCGCCTGGCCGCCGGAAGCAGCCAGTTTAGCCTTAAATGTAATAACATAATCGGTATTGGCCTCAACGGTAATGGTCTGAGATACGAACTGGCTATATTTGTTATTACGTTTTCCCTGCAGGGCATAAGAACCGGAAGCCACCTCGGTAGAGGTGATAACGGCATCGCCAGAATACTTCAGATTCCAACCGGTGAGGTCGCCGGTCTCAAAGTCACCATTGGTGATATAGCCATCGAAAGAGGGTTCAACAACCTCTTTCTTCGCGACGACGATATCATCAACACACAGGTAGGTTTCAGTGGCCGCAGGGGTTGCAATACCACCAATGCCCAAACGGACAGACGTATTACTGCCACTGTTAAAGGTGAAAACCACCTTAGTCCACGTACCCTTCGTGCTGTCCAAATCTGTATAAGCGATGTGCTGTGCCGTATTGGTGCTGGAAGTAGTAGCTACACAAACACGCATTTGATTGGCAGTAGAAACATTCGTGCTCTTATACCACAAAGTCACCACATAATCCGTATCCACCTCAACAGTAATGTCCTGCTGCGCAGTATAAACCGTATTACGATGAGGAACTGTCGCGCCATAAGAACCGATGTGTGCATTTGAGCTAATTGCGCATTTTTGAGAACTCTGAGAAGACCAAGGTGTAATCGCGCCGGTCTCAAAATCACCATTAGCCAAAAGATTGTCGCCGACAACAGGAATATCCGGCACCTCGGGCTCAGCCTCCACCTTAGTCATCACGATATCATCAACATGCAAGTAGTTGGCCTGACCACTGCCGGACATGCTACCAAAGCCCAAACGAACCGTAGTATAAGAGCCGGAATTAAGGTTTACAGTTACCTTAGTCCAACTCGTTTGCGTATAAGGGAGCGTAACGGGGGAAGTGATTTGAGTTGCCGCACCTGCATTGGTACCATTGGTTTCCCAAACAGCAAAAACCATATCACGCAGCGCTTCGGTTGTACCAGTGGCGCCGTCACTAATATACCAGAAAGTAATTTCGTAATCGGTGTTCATTTCTACGGTAATATCTTGATATGCCGTAAAGGTCTGCGCACGGGTGGGTACCGAAGCACCGTATGTGCCCGTATAAGCATAATCAGTGGTAGCAGACACTTCTTCACTTCCACTACCGGAAATCCAACCGGTTATATTACCACTTTCAAAATCACCGTTGATGACCAGATTAGTCTGTGCCGCCAACAGGGTGACGATGCCGCTCAGGGGCAGTACCGTGCACAGCAGGGCAACGGCCGCCAGAACGGCTAACAATTTGCGAATCTTGCTCTTCATAAACATTCTCCTTTTTGTTTTTTAGGGGGTGCACAGAAGATCATTACATACAAAAATCATTTTACTCTGATTACCAATTTCAGTCAAGAGAACACATACAAATAGAAAGGATTTTTATATAAATAATTACTCCATTATATAGCGCGTTTTACTATTTAATGATTTTCGTTAAAAAGGCGTCCGCTCTATAAGCGGACGCCTTTTCACTGTTTAGAATAATAATACCAGGGTCTGCGAGAGCAGTACCACCATCACCAGTGCCACAGGATAAGTGGCTGCATAGGCTGACACCACCGCCTCGGTACCGGACACCTGAATCAGGGTGCCCAATGCCGGTGTGCTGGTCATACCGCCGGTGAGTGAACCCAGATTGTTGAGCAGCTTCATCTTGAGCACATACTTGCCGAACAAGAAGCCCAGCATCATCGGCACCACCGTCATCACCGCACCATAGACGAAATACATAGGGTCAAACATCTCCACAAACTCCGCACCGCCGGGGATACCGGCACCGGCAAGGAAAAAGACCAGACCCAACTCGCGCAGCAGTTTTAACGTGCCACTGTTGGGGGTGATATTCAGCCGTCCGATGCGACCGAAATGCCCGAAGACCAACGCGGTGAGCAAACAGCCACCGGTGGTGGTGAGGGAAAAGCAGGTGCCGCTCAATCCCTCACCGGACAAGGGAATACGCAGCGCCCCTACCATCGTGCCTACCAGCGCCGCCGCCGCAAAAGCGGCAATACCGGACGCGTCCAGAGAGAGGGTGCCTTTTTTCCGTTCCTTGCCTGCCGTGTCGGCAACGGCGGTCAGTTCCTTCCGCTCCAGCGACATATCCGCCTTCAAAAAGCGAGGCACCAACTGCACGAACAGCACCACACCCAGCACACCGAAAATATAGGCAATACCATAGCCAACCGAAACAGTACCCACATATTCGGCAGCCACTGACGCCTTTGCGGCAGCAAAGCCGGGGGTGGAGGTCAAGGCTCCGCACAGCAATCCCGTAATCATTGCTGTGAATTCTTCTGCACTCTCGATGATCCCGCCAAAACCAATGCCGCGACCAAGAAAAATGCATCCCACGGCCGCCAAACCGCCGGACAGGATCACTACCACGCCCAGCAGTACATACGATTTAAAGTTCTTTTTCATATTGTCGAAAAAATTAGGTCCGGCGATAAAGCCGACGGCTGTCACAAACAGCACCAAGCCCAGTTTTTCTACAATATCCAAAGCGTTGTCCACAAAGGTGACCGCTCCCCCATCCCCTTTGAGCATCAGCTGCTGAGACAGAGGTTCATAGAACAAAGCGCCGAACAAAAGCGCCACCAAGAACACGCCGGCATCTCCCAAAGAGACGCCTTTGATGGTGATACGCCCCAATGCGTACCCTACCAGCAACACCGCAAACAAACAAAAGATCAAAAAGGAGGTGCCGGTCACCGGCAACACTCCACCGAACAAACTCATAGTCCTTTACTCCCCTCAGCCGGCCACTACCGACTCGATAACCTCATTAATCTGCTCTAACAGAGCGCTGTCCAGCTCCGCAAAGGCATCGGTACGGGGCAGTTTACCGGTCAGCACACGGAACCACACCGAAGCGGCGGTATAACGACCGTAGTCCAGCGATAGATGGAAGCCGTCCCGATTCAGGGAGAGACCGCCATTCTTATAGTCAAAAGCAGGCACGGTCTCGCGCAACTTCTGCACCGTTTCACCGCAGGGGAGCATAGGGATGCCCAACAATTTAGTAGCTACCTCGCTGCCGTCCTTGATGCGACGGAACATTTCCTGTTGATCGTGGTTGTAATAGTGGAAATCACCATGATCCGAATCGATCTCATAGGCCCAGGTCTGATGCCAGTAAAACTGGGCGTTGGAGAACTTCTCACGGCAATAATTGTACAGATTAGGAAGATACGGCAGGAAGGTCTGGGGGCGACCACTGTGACTGCTGACCTGCTGGAGGGTGATCACATCCCAATCTTCCATTGCCAGCGCCTCGTCAATGGAGATCATTCGCTCCGCACTGGTGCCGTTCTGTTCCAGATAATAGGCCTGATCTTGCTCCACTACGTGCTGCCAGTGGGTATACAGGCTGCAACCCCCGATCATCAGGTTGGTGGTCTCCAATTCCACTCCGTTGGCCACCGCGATACGGTGCAGCCAACTCTGGGCGTCCTGAGAAAAGCTGTTGCCGATGGATAACAGTTTCATTTCGTTTTCCTCCCTATTATTCCTTGCCTTCTTTTTCCATAAAAGCCACTAACTGATCCTTGATCTCAGTCATTCCCTTCGCTGTGGGGTGACCATAAAATTTATCCACCTCGGTCAAGGAGATGGGAGTAGCACCGCACCGACGTGCCGCCTCGGCAATGCCGTCGTGAATGACCTGCTTCATACCGGTGTTGATGATGGCGTACACCTTGGTGTCCGGCAACAACTCCTGAATACGGGTAAACAGACGACCCGTCGCCGGCAGAGCGGAATACATATCTTCCTTGGTCCATCCCTCAAACTTCAACTCTCCCACAGGCGCACCGCACCAATCATCGTTGGTGCCGCCGAACACCAACAGCGTATCCACTCGATTTTCGGAAAAGAAGCCCCGCTCATACAGATTTTCAAAACGGGTGTTGAAGGAGATGTGCGTATAGTCTTCCTTCTCATAGCCGGTGTATCCGATGGTGGAGCCGGAATAGCTGTCATTATGCAACAAGGTGGAACCGGTGACTGTCATTAATTGATGCCACCACGTGTCCTCAACTGATTGAACATCGCTGTTATTTTCGTCGTTTTCTGTGTAGTAACAACGATGTCCCTCGGGAACATAACCCTCGAAGGTAGAGTAACTATCGCCCAAGACGACGGTATTGCCTAAGTGAACCATTTTACATCCTCTCCTTTTCATTAAAAATAAGCGTACCACAGAACCCTTCCAAATGCAAGACAGACACAAAATAAATTACAAAAATATTCAATTTCTTCTTACGTTTCTCTCTACCGTGACCTATTCATAAAAACGGTATCACAATTTTACGATTAAACCATCTTCATTTGCACACGGTTGTAGCATTTTGTCGCATTGTGTTAAATTTGTTTTAAAACCTTGCAAAAACATCTTGTTTTTAACCTTTTTATCGTGTATAATTTGCCCGTTGTATCATTAATTTTTAAAACTTTGGGAGGCCCTCAATGAAAACACCGGTTATTCCATCGTTTTTCATTTCTGCTGAACAAGAATATCAATATCGAATGACGCACCCCTTCTGCCTGGCTATTGACGAGCGGATCGTAGACGAGAGGTGGCCCAGCCGTGAGCTCCATTGGCACGATTATTTCGAAATTGAGATCATCCTGAGCGGCACCGGCACCCATCTTTTCAACGACACCCGTTTTCCTCTGTCTGTCGGTTGCGCCTATTTGCTCACCCCTATGGATATACACGCGTTGGTGCCGGATCCCGGCTCCAAGTGCCATCTGATCCATCTGCGGTTTGATGAACAGGCGATCACCGAGGATGTGCGTCAGATATTGCTGCAACACGATCATTCTCACTCGGTCAAATTGAACGAGGAGCATTTCACCCGTTTGCTCGCTCAACTCACCGAGCTGCTCCATTGTTTTGAGACGGATTCGGATCTGCAGGAGATGAGTATCCGACTGATGCTCTCCTATTTGTGTCTCCATATTCTCAAAACCAGCGGGCGGAACCATCACCCCCTTCCCAGCTACGAGGTAAACAACCCCGTAGTACAACAGACCCTTCAATACATACTCTACAATTTCCGCAAAAAAATCACCATGCAGGAGTTGGGTGAAAAGGCACACGTCTCCCCCAATCACTTGGCATTACTTTTCAAGCAATCTACCGGCACCACCTGTATGCAAATGATTGCTGATCTGCGGATGCAATACGCGCTCAAATTGTTGGAAAACCCCACCCTCAGCATCGAAACCATCTCGGAGCAATCAGGCTTTTCTGCCGTCTCCTACTTCATTTCGGTATTCCGAAAACGGTATAACATCACTCCTAAGGAATATCAAAACAAGCGCAAAAAGGAAAAGAAAGATCAAGAAACCAATTTTGAGATTGCTCCCGAATACAACCTTTAAACAAAGCAACGGGCCGCCCTGTCCATTAAGACAGGGCGGCCCGTTTTCTGTTTTCTAAAATGAAGGGCGGCAGGGAACATCCCTGCCGCCCAATTAAGTGTTGCTAGAAACGCCGATTGATCTTACGGATTGGTGCAGACGCCGGAGGCGTTGAAATAATAGGTCTGGCCTTGCCACTTCACAGAAGTGTTGGCAACCATATAGCCATTACCATCCATATAGTACCACTCGCCGCCGTACTTGACCCAATCATTGATGGTCATACGGCCGTTCTCATCCAGATAGCACCAGCCCACAGAATCTTTCTTCCAACTGTTGGTGACACAGTAACCGCTATTGTCCACATAGCACCAACCCTTGGAATCCTTGACCCACTTGTTGGTAGCCATACGGCCGCTGGCATCCAGATAGACCCAACCCTTAGAATCCTTCTTCCAGGTGTTGGTGACGCAGTAACCGTCAGCACCCACATAGCACCAGCCCACAGAATCCTTGACCCAGGCATTGGTGGCCATCTTACCGTTGGAGCCCAAATAGCACCAGCCCACAGAATCCTTCTTCCAGGTGTTGGAAACCATGTAGCCGTTGGCATCCAGGTAGTACCAACCGGTGCCATCATTGACCCAGTTGTTCTTCACCATAGAACCGCTGCCATTCAGGTAGCACCAGCCCTTGGAATCCTTCTTCCAGGTGTTGGTGACCGCATAGCCGTCGGCACCCACATAGCACCAGCCAATAGAATCCATGACCCACTTGTTGGTAACCATGGCACCGTTGGAGCCCAGGTAGCACCAGCCCTTGGAATCCTTGACCCACTTGCTGGCGACCATGTAGCCATTGGCATCGATGTAGTACCAAGAACCGTCCTTGATCCACTTCGCCTTGACCTGCTTGCCGTTCTCATAGTAAGTCCACTTGGAACCATCCTTGATCCAGCCATCTTCGACGGGAGGCTCAATGTAATCGTCCACAACTTCCTTACCGTCCTCGGTCTTGAACAGGCGCATATTGTCGATCAGAGCAGAACCGCCCAGATCGCAGATACCAATACCCAGAGTGTCGTATACATCCGTGTTGAGGTTGAACACCAGAGTGAACCACTCATCGCCATAGTCTTCCTTACTGAAAGAAATCTCAATAAAGTTGATGTTGTGGCGAATCTTGCCATCCATCAGAGCCAGTTTACCCGCACCGCTCTCCAGGATCTTAACATCCACAGAGAAGGTGTAATCGGTATTGGGCTCCACATCCAACCAGTTGATGTAGTAGTAACCCACAGGGTTCTTGCTGGCGGTGTACTTCAGGGAGTTGCCATACTCATACTCGTTCTTGGCAATGTCAATCATGCCCAGACCGAAGCCATTGCCATCCTTCCAGAAGTCCAGAGAACCAGTAGAGAAGGTGGGATCCACGATCAGGTTGTCCTTATCGTCGGCACCGTTGAACTCAACGCTGTCAAAGTCAACGCTGATGTTGCCGGCCATATTCTCGGAAACAAACTTCTTGCCATCGCCGTTCTTGAACAGAGCGATGTCATCCACCCACATCTGAGAGTAGCTACCGGACAGAGCGATGCCAACCTTGGTGCTGGAACCGCTGTTGAACACGATGCTGCGCAGGTGCCACTCGTTATCCCACGCGGTGGGAACCAACTGACGCTTGTTGGTGCTGAACAAGAACTCGCTGAAGGTGAGATACTTGTTGTTGTCGGGGTTCACAATACCGATGGTCGCATCGTAGCGGTTATCATCAGAGATGAAAGCACCCTTCAACCAAGCAGAGAAGACGTAATCCGTCTCGGGCTCAACATCCACGTAGATCACGTGCTTCTGCGTAT
The DNA here is from genome assembly GCA_045659145.1 of Acutalibacteraceae bacterium. GTDB lineage: Bacteria > Bacillota > Clostridia > Oscillospirales > Acutalibacteraceae > UBA5905. The sequence continues at coordinate 21,765 of JAZOWI010000023.1, forward strand.
CCTCAACACCGGAGGTGTTGAAGTACAGACTCTTGGAGCCGGCGGGAGCAGTGGAATCGTCCACGATCTGCACGGTGTCGCACAGGAAATCATCCAGACCCTCAGCAGACTCGAAGCTACCGTTGGTCAGCAGATTCTTGTCAGCGGTCATGGGACGGTTGTTCACCGTGCCAAAGGACAGCATCGTCATGGGAATCACGGGCTCCTCAGGCTCAGAGATCTCAGGCTCAGTGCCCTTGACATACAGACCGATGTCATCCACCAGCATGATGCCGGGAGTGGTGCTGTCGGGACCGAATTTGAGCATCAGCTCTTCGATCTCGCCGGAGTTGAACTCAATACGCTGCTCAGTCCAGTTAGCATTAGCATGACCGAAGGTGTATTCACCGGAGATGATGGTACCGGTGGACTTATCCAGGTCGCACAGGTTCTTCCAGTCCATAGCCCACAGGCACCAGGGACCATCGCCTTCAACGCGCTTAGACCACCATACCAAAACATACACAGTATCCTTCTGGAGTTTCACCTTCTGCATCACGCACTCGGACCACTGAGCGTCATTGGCCTCCAGCACCATGGAGTTGGTGCCGGTGTGAGCGTCGTTGGTCTCCAGAACACAGGTATCCTTCTTTACATCCCAGCTCTCGGTGCCCTTCTCGAAGCTGCCGTTCTTCACCAGGTTGTCACCATCCTCGTTGGGGATGTCGGACTTCTTCATAAAGACGACCTCATCCACCGCAAAGCTAGTGACACTAGCCTCCATCTGGAAGTACAGATCGATGACCTCATAGTCACCGGTATTGAACTCCAGAACCTGATGTACCCAATCATTGTGGGTCTGATTAAACCAATACTGACCACTGGTCAGCGGAACATTATCATTACCGCTCTTAACATACAGGTTCCAGGCAGCCGTGCTGTTATCAAGACGCATATTCCAGAAGCTGATCACATAATCAGTGTTCTTCTCCACCTTAAAGCCGGTCTGCTTAGCGCCGCAGCCCCACTGGGCGGTGTGTTCCAGAATCAGAGCGTACTGGCCCTCTTTGACATACTCAGGATCATTGGTAATGGCAGAGGGAGCGGCAACGCTCCAAGCATCGCCGTTACCGGACTCAAAGCCGCCGTCCACGATCAAATTCTTGTCGGCAGGATCACCGGGCTCGTCGCCGGCAGCGGTGTCAACAATGACGAAATCGTCAACATACGCATCCTCGGCAATCTTGTTGCCGCCGCCGCAGAAGTTCACAAAGATGCTCTCAGCGGAAGCCACAAAAGTGTACTCAATCTTAGTCCACTCGCCGGCCTTGTTCTTGTCGTACCAGCCGCCGCAGCCCTCGATGCTGTTCTGATCACTGGGTTTCAGCTTCACCTGCACATTAACACCGTTGTTGTTAACCTTCAGCATAAAGGACAACTTATACTCGTTACCAACCGTCAGGCCGGTGATGGTCTGGTCCAGCATACCGCCCCAGCTACCATCACCAATCAGGTTGGCGCCGTACTCACCGTTGTAGGAAGCCTCATCGGAGATCACGGTGTTCTGCCAGGCCTCCCAACCGGTGATATCGCCGGTCTCGAAGTCGCCGTTGACAAAACCAAAGGCAGGCTCCTCGGGCTCTTCGCCGCCAACCTCAACCACCTTGAAGTCATCAATGTAATAGTTAGCATTACAGTTGATAAACATCATGGACAGGAAACCGTCCTTCGAAGGAGTCACCTCATGAGAATACTCCTTCCAACTATCGCTCAGACGGGGCCAAGTGGTCTCCAGCAAGAGCTCCAGTTTGGAACCGTGATTCGCATTACCATAGTTGGTCATGCTGATAGCGATAGCCGAACCACTCGCTGTACCGGGCAGATACTTTGCCTGGTAGGACACGATATAGGTCTTACCAGCCTGTACGGGCACCGTGGGAGACTCAGCCGTGTTTTTATAGTCCTCGTAGGCAGTACCCTGCACAACAAAGGCATAATTGCCGTTGGCTGCATCCTCATCCGTGATGCCGGTGCCGCCGTCGCCCGACACCTTCCAACCATCCGCATTGCCATCCTCAAAGGTGTCCACAAAGGGACCGGCGGGAACTTCAGGCTCAGATATGTCAGACTTCTTCATGAAGACGACCTCGTCCACTGCGAAGGATGCGGGTTTAGCCTCTTTCTGGAAGAACAGGTCGATGACCTCATAGTTGCCGGAGTTGAACTCCAGAACCTGATGCACCCAATCGGTGTGGGTCTGGTTAAACCACTGCTGACCGCTGGTCAGCGTCATGTTGGTATTGCCGCTCTTGATATACAGGTTCCAAGCGCCGTCGCCGGAGATGCGCTTATTCCAGAAGCCCACCACATAATCGGTGTTGGGCTCGACCGCAAAGCCGGTCTGCTTAGCGCCGCAACCCCACTCAGCGGTGTGGTCCAGAATCAGAGCATACTGACCTTCCTTGACATAGTCAGCATTGTCGGTGATGGCAGAGGGAGCCTCAACGCTCCAAGCCTCGCCGTTGCCGGACTCGAAGCCGCCGTCGACGATCATATTTTTGTCGTCCGCAGAAGCAACCAAAGTGCCCAAAGGCAGAACCGTCAGCATCATCGCCACGGCCGCCAGGAGGGCTAATACTTTACGAATATTCTTTTTCATAAATGATTCCCCTCCTTATCTCACTTCGTACAGACCGATGTCATCAACGTAGAAGTCAGAATCCTTGATAACACGGAAGTCAATACCGAGCTTATCAGTCTCACCGGTACGAACGGTAATCACATCCTCGTGCCACTCGCCGTCCTGCTTAGCATTCAGATACTTAGCCGCAGGCTCAGCATCATAGATGGAGCCGTCACCGGTACCCTTGCCGTTAGCATCCAGAGTACGGATGAAGCAGTAGGCAGAAGGACATACGCCGATGTTCTTGTACTTGTAGGAGATCTTGTAGTTGGTATTGGGCTTAACGGTGATGCCGGGCTGGTTGAAGCCGAACCACTCGCTGCCGTTGTACCAATAACGGATCACATACTCGCCATCGGGAGCATCGTCGATCTTCAAGACCTCACGACGATACTTGGAGTTGTCAGGATTCTCCGCATCCTGCTCACCCCAGTCTTCCCAACCGGTCATATCGCCGGTCTCGAAGCTGCCGTTGGTCACCAGGTTCACGGGAGGCCCAAGGATCTCCATCTCGTTGTTAGGCTCAGACTCAGCAACGTTGCCGTCGGAGTCACGGACGATGATCTTATACATTACGGTGCCGCCATCGGTCCAGTTGGCAATGAACTCATCGTTGTAATTGCCCTTACCGTTGGTAGCATATTCCATGGGATCTACGTTGTCCAGAACCTTCTCCCAAGTCTTACCGCTGTCCATGGAACGGAGCAGATCCATCTCAGTAGCCTGACGGGAAGGAATCCAAGTAACCGCACCGGAACCGGTGTTAGCAAACAAGATCGCCTTATCCAGAATGATCTCCTCGCCACGATGCAGAGCGCGATACTCGTCGATATAATAACGCAGAGTGAAAGCACCGGCACGGAAATCGCTGGTGGACTTAGCATCGGAAGCCAGCAGGCTATAATTGGTACCATAGGTGTTAGGCTGCCAGCACCACATCATCCAACCGGTATAACCGGCAGCGATCAGGTTGTCATGGAACTGGATCATCTTGATGGTCCAGACCTCGTCCTCGACAGCGCCGTCGCCCAGACCCCACTCGGTCATAATAACAGGGTTGGAGGTCTTCAAAGACTCTACGCTGGGAACATTACAGGTAGAAGAATAGTTGTTAATACCCATGAAATCAAAGCCCTTATCCAGGTTGCGATAAATGGACATATCCTTCATGTTGGCGCAGTTGGTGCGAGCCACATCCGGCAGCACCTCAGCAACAACGTTGGTAACCGCATTCATGAAGTACAGCATATCATCCTGATTAACGCCATACAGAACGCGACCGCCTTCAAAGTTGTTACCAATAGCGGAATCGTTCATCTCGTTCTCCAGCTCAACGCCGGTAGCAACCATCACAACAACGTCGGGATACTCAGCCAGAACCTCACAAACAGGCTTGGCAAATTTCTCGGCATAGTTATCCGCAACCTCAGGACGGCAGTACGCCTGAGCCACCATATCCCACAGCAGCTTACCATCCTTGAACAAATCGTTGGCTGCGGAGGTGTGGAAACAGATGGACCACAGAACGGGCATTTCCACTTCGCGGCAGATGTCCAGAAGCTTACGGATATTCTCCAGATAGTCCTCCTTAACACCCAACACGTCGCCGTTGTCATCATAGATGACACCCTCGCCGAAGGGAGAACCCTCATAACCCAGGACGTTGAAGCCCAGAGCCTTCAGGTTGTAGATCTCGCGGTAGATATTGGCTGCGCCGTACTGGTCAAAACCAGCCGCCGCAAAGCTGTTGCCGATAATCTTGACGCCGAGATCGTTACCGGTCAAACCGTGACCGAGGTTCTCGTGTTTGAACCAAGGGTACCAGATACCCTCAATGTAACCGTCGCGATCGATGATCTCTTCCACAGTGGTCACATCGTCACGCCACGGAAGGGTCGTGCCACCGGAAACCATCATGGTGCCAAAGACGCTCAACAGCATCGCAACAGCACACAGGACCGGCAACAGAACCTTCATGTTGGTTCTACGCATAGTTCTTTCTTCCTTTCTGAAAATTATTTTATCTTAAACGGGGCTCCGACTCCATAGCTCCGTGACCGGAGCCCCGTTTAATTCAAGGAAAGATATAAAGGGAATGCGCGAAATTACGCCAACTCGTTCTCGATCTTATCGATGTTGGCATCCAGTACGCTGTACCAAGAATCTAGGTTGCTCTTCACCTTGGACTTGGAATCCGACGCCTCGTCGATCAAGGTGTACTGGATAGAAGCAGCGGTATACTCACCGCCGTAGGTCAGAACACCGATGGAGTTAAAGGACTGAATATCCTGCTCCCACATCCAATCCATAACCTCCCAACATTCATTCATGTTGTACAAGGTAGGATCGCGGTAGTTCTTGTCATCCAGGTAATAACGCAGATACCAGGCAGCCGCCTGCAACGTATCGCCGGAATTCTTCTTGCCGGTGGGGAAGCCCCAAACCATACCCTCGCAGGAGGCTACGGGATCCATGCCGGCGGGAGACGGGAAGGGAACGACACCCCAAGAGCCCTCGGCCATATTCTTGGGAACGTAGTTCTCGCCCTTAGCCTGCATAAAGAAGGATCCGCCGCCAAACATAGCCGACTTACCGGAGAAGAAGGGAGTCGCAGCAGTGAAGGAAGTATCCACAACCTTGTAGTTGTAAATAACATCCCAAGCGTAATACCACGCTTCCAGCAGCTTCTCGTTCTTCACATTGTTCTTCAGACCGTTGATGTCGGACAGAACGAAGTCCTGACCGGCAGACAGCATCCAGTAATTCTGATAGGTCAGAGACATACCGGTCTCACCCTTGGAGTTATCGGTACACTTCTGTGCGATCTCCAGGCAGGTATCCCAGTTCCAGTTGCCCTCTTTCCACAGCTGGGAAGGAGTCTTGGTAACGCCCTTTTGGGCCAGGATGTTCTTGTTGTAGAACATCACATAGTAGGTAGACATAGCGGAACCAACCAGGTTGATACCGTAATACTCACCCTTGTAGGAGAACTGATCCATCATCTTCTTGGCGTAAACGGTATTGTCGCTGAAATCCCAACCGGTAGCGCTGATGGGCTGCATCAGCTTACGGGTGATGGGCTGGGGATACCATTCGTTGATGATCGCCGAGATGTTGGGAGAGTTCTGTGCCATAACCATGGCGGACAGACGGGTCTGATACTTGCCCAGCTCAGCAGTCTCGTAAGTAACGGTGCTGCCGGTCTTCTCCTTGTAGGTGTTGGCCTTGATCACATCGCCGCCATCCGGGTACTTGTTCCACCAGATCAGCACCTTGATCTTCTTGTTCTTGGCGCTATCGGGAATCTTAGACCACAGATCATCCTCGGTACCGGCCGCAGGGGTGGTGTTGGTGGTGGTCTTAGTGGTCGTAGTAGACTTGGTAGAAGTAGTAGTCTTAATGGGGCCGGGACCGGTAGTGGGCTTAGTAGTCGACTTAGTAGTCGACTTGGTAGTCGACTTAGTGGTCGACTTGGTGGTCTTGGTGGTCTTGTCATTCTTCGCGGTGGACTTGGTGGTCTTGGTGGTCTTGTCGTCCTTCGCGGTAGACTTTGTGGTCTTGGTGGTCTTGTCGTCCTTCTTAGTGGTGGTGGTGTTATCCGACACATCACCGGTGGTATCGGTGCTCTCGTCGGAAACGTCACCACTCTCGTCAGAGACATCCGAAGACTCGTCGGTCATATCGGTGCTCTCGTCGGTGGGATCACCACTCTCGTCGGTGGAATCGGTGCTGTCGTCCGGAATCAGCTGAGAATTGTCATCCACGCTGGTGCCGGTCGAAACATCGTCATTTCTGCTGGGATCCGGCTCAGGCTTGTTGCCGCAACCAACCAAGGTCAGCAGCATCACAAACACCAGCAGCGTCGCCAGCAGAGCAGAAAAACTTTTTTTCACTGGATTGTCCTCCTTACAAAATATCTTAAACAGGGCCCCGACCTGTTCGCTCCGTTATCGGAGCCCTGCTTAATACAAACAAAGTATCCAGAACGGACAAAGGGATTACGCCAACTCGTTAACGATCTTATCGATGTTGGCATCCAGCACACTGTACCAAGAATCCAGGTTGCTCTTCACCTTGGACTTGGAATCCGACGCTTCGTCGATCAAGGTGTACTGGATAGAAGCAGCACTATACTCACCGCCGTAGGTCAGAACACCGATGGAGTTAAAGGACTGAATATTCTGCTTCCACATCCAATCCATAACCTCCCAGCACTCGTTCGTGGGATAATAATCGGGGCTGGCATACTGCTTGTCATCCAGGAAGTAACGCAGATACCACATAGCGGCATCCAGCGTGTCACCGGAATTCTTCTTGCCGGTAGCAAAGCCCCAAACGGTACCCTCGCAAGCGGCTACGGGATCCATGCCGGCGGGAGACGGGAAGGGAACGACACCCCAGGAGCCTTCGGGCATATTCTGAGGAACGTAGTTGGAACGGCTGGCCTCAGCCTGCATGAAGTAGGAACCACCGCCGAACATAGCCGCCTTACCGGCAAAGAAGGGAGTCGCAGCAGTGAAGGAAGTATCCACAACCTTGTAGTTGTAAATAACATCCCAAGCGTAATACCACGCCTCCAGCAGCTTCTCGCTCTTCACATTGTTCTTCAAACCGTTAATGTCGGACAGAACGAAGTCCTGACCGGCAGACAGCATCCAGTAGTTCTGATAGGTCAGGGTCATACCGGTCTCGCCCTTGGTGTTGTTGGTACACTTCTGCGCGATCTCCAGGCAGGTATCCCAGTTCCAGTTGCCCTCTTTCCACAGCTGGGAAGGAGTCTTGGTAACGCCCTTTTGGGCCAGGATGTTCTTGTTGTAGAACATAACCTCGAAGGTGCTCATGGTGGAGCCCTTCAGCGCGATACCGTAGTACTCGCCCTTGTAAGCGAACTGCTCCATCATGTTAGTGGCATAGATATCATCGGTATAATCCCAACCGGTATTCTTGGTGGGCTGGATCAGCTTACGGGTGATGGGCTGGGGATACCACTCGTTGATGATGGCGGCCAGATTGGGGGAGTTCTGCGCCATAACCATAGCAGACAGACGGGTCTGATACTTACCCAACTCGGCGGTCTCGTAAGTAACGGTGATGCCGGTCTCCTGCTTGAAGGTGTCAGCCTTAACCTGATCCTCGGTGCCCTTGGTCCACCAGATCAGCATCTTGACCTTCTTGCCGGACAGTTTCTCCGGAACCTGGGTCAGTACGTTATCCTTGTCACTGTCATCCATCGTAGTCTTGGTTACAGACTCGGTGGTGGTAGCTTTGGTGGAAGTAGTGGTCTTAATGGGGCCGGGACCGGGCTTAGTAGTCGACTTAGTGGTCGACTTAGTGGTCGACTTGGTGGTCGATTTGGTGGTCGATTTGGTGGTCTTGTCATTCTTCACGGTGGACTTGGTGGTCTTGGTGGTCTTGTCGTCCTTCGCAGTAGACTTGGTAGTCTTGTCGTCCTTCTTAGTGGTGGTGGTGTTATCCGACACATCACCGGTGGTATCGGTGCTCTCGTCGGAAACGTCACCACTCTCATCAGAGACATCCAAAGAGTCATCGGTCATCTCGGTGCTCTCGTCGGTAGAATCACCGCTCTCGTCGGTGGAGTCGGTGGTGTCATCAGGAATCAGTTCGGAATTGTCATCCACGCTGGTGCCGGTAGACACGTCGTTGTCCTTGCTGGGATCCGGCTCGGGCTTGTTGCCGCAACCGACCAAAGTCAGCAGCATCACAAACACCATCAGAATCGCCAGCAGAGCAGAAAAACTTTTTTTCACTGGGTTGTCCTCCTTGTAAAATATCTTAAACAGGACTCCGTTCGGTTACTCCATTTCCGGAGTCCCATTTAATCCAAATGAATGGGGAATGCGTCAGAAATTAAGCCAATTCGTTCTCAATTTTCTCAATGTTGGCATCCAGCACACTGTACCAAGAATCCAGGTTGCTCTTCACCTTAGACTTGGAATCCGACGCCTCGTCAATCAAGGTGTACTGGATAGAAGCAGCAGTATACTCACCGCCGTAGGTCAGAACACCGATGGAGTTGAAGGAGCGAATATCCTGCTTCCACATCCAATCCATAACCTCCCAGCACTCGTTGGTGGGATAGTAGTCGGCGCTGGCATACTGCTTGTCATCCAAGAAGTAACGCAGATACCACATAGCGGCATCCAGCGTATCGCCGGCATTCTTCTTGCCGGTGGGGAAGCCCCAAACGGTACCCTGGCAAGCGGCTACGGGATCCATGTCGGCGGGAGACGGGAAGGGAACGACACCCCAAGAGCCTTCGGGCATATTCTGAGGAACGTAGGTGGTACGCAACGGATCTGCCTGCATCGCAAAAGAGCCGGTACCGTACATAGCCGACTTGCCGCTATAGAAAGGAGCCGAAGAGGTAAAGGAAGTATCCACAACCTTGTAGGTGTAGATCATATCCCAAGCGTAATTCCACGCTTCCAGCAGCTTCTCGCTCTTCACATTGTTCTTCAGACCGTTAATGTCGGACAGAACGAAGTCCTGACCGGCAGACAGCATCCAGTAGTTGATGTAGGTCACGGTGATACCCGTCTCGCCCTTGGAGTTATTGGTGCACTTCTGCGCGATCTCCAGGCAGGTATCCCAGTTCCAGTTGCCCTCATTCCACAGCTGGGAAGGAGTCTTGGTAACGCCCTTCTGCGCCAGGATGTTCTTGTTGTAGAACATAACCATAAAGGTACTCATGGTGGAGCCCTTCAAAGCGATACCGTAGTATTCGCCCTTGTAAGCGAACTGCTCCATCATGTTAGTGGCGTAGATCTCATCGGTATAATCCCAACCGGTATTCTTGATGGGCTGCATCAGCTTACGGGTGATGGGCTGGGGATACCACTCGTTGATGATGGCAGACAGGTTAGGAGAGTTCTGCGCCATAACCATAGCAGACAGACGGGTCTGATACTTGCTCATCTCTGCCGTCTCGTAAGTAACGGTGATGCCGGTCTCATCCTTAAAGGTCTTTGCCTTCAACTCATCCTCTTCGCCCTTGGTCCACCAGATCAGCATCTTGACCTTCTTGCCGGACAAGCTGTCGGGAACCTGCGTCAGCACGTTATCCTTATCGCTGTCATTCATTGTGGTCTTGGTCACAGACTGAGTGGTAGAGGTAGTAGTGGAAGCCGTGGTCTTAATGGGACCGGGCTTGTTGCCGGAATTAGTGGTGGACTTGGTGGTGGACTTGGTGGTCGACTTAGTGGTCGACTTGGTGGTCGACTTAGTGGTCTTGTCATTCTTCGCGGTGGACTTGGTGGTCTTGGTGGTCTTGTCGTCCTTCGCAGTGGACTTGGTAGAAGACTTGGTGGTCGACTTGTCGTCCTTCTTGGTCGTGGTGGTGTTGTCCGACACGTCACCGGTGGTATCGGTGCTCTCGTCGGAAACGTCACCGCTCTCGTCAGAAACATCCGAAGACTCGTCGGTCATATCGGTGCTCTCGTCGGTGGGGTCACCGCTCTCATCGGTGGAATCGGTGCTGTCGTCCGGCTCGACGGGATTCTCATCCACGCTGGTGCCGGTAGACACGTCGTTGTCCTTGCTGGGATCCGGCTCGGGCTTGTTGCCGCAGCCGACCAAAGTCAGCAGCATCACAAACACCATCAGAACCGCCAACAAACCGGAAAAATGTTTTTTGTTCATTCTTGCGTCCTCCTTATGATTTTATAATAAGCCATAGCTTAGGTGCAGAAAATACTCCGGCAATTAACCGGTCCACTCCTCCGTACACATCGCCTCCAACAGCATTGTGTAACCGTATTTTGATACAGCTCAAACACGTTAATAAGCTAAGCGAAAGAAGGGCTATATCGGTCAAAAAAGTGGCAAAATACAGCCATTTTTCCGTTTTATTCGACAAACGCCCACACTAACGCTATTTTGCATTATCATCTTATCATAAATGGATTTTTTTGCAATAGCAATTCATAAGGATTTGTATCAACTTTTAATGATTTTACAAAATCGAACATAAAAATTTTAATAACGATGTCCAAACCATTATATGCACATATAATGGGCTAAAACTCCCTTTCCTCTGTCCTTGTCTTCCCCCTGCAAAATGCCCATAATAACGATCGGGCACGGCCGAAGCCGTGCCCGAAAGCGGTTAAACATTTCTTATGTTTCAATTCCAGTCCGAACGACCATCGCTGTCAACAAACACCTCTTGATAACAACTTTTGATAATATCACCGTAAACACAGATGTCTTTTCCTTTATGTCGGAAAACATAATAGGGCCGCACGTAGATATTTGACTCCGTATGGGCAAACGGAATGTTTATAATGCGTACCGCATATTCTGCTTTTCCTTTGGCCACCGAAATCCCCTTTTCGGCAACAGCATTTACCATTCTGCTACCGTCAACTCGGTCGATCACCATATGCTCGGGAGAGGCCTTATCTGCACTGTTACAGATTAATGCACCCATAGAAACAAGCGGATACATATTACCGTCACTCAGCGCATCTACCGTGGCGTTGATATAATCCAGCGTGTAGGACTCAGCGATGGACAAGCCCTCCACAGGCAATTCCATACGGAACGCCAGCTTGTATTGACGCTGAGTTTCGGGCAAATGACTCTGTTCTGCAGAATCCGAAATGCTGACGCCGGTATGGATAGGTTTCAAAGTAGGGATGATTTCCACTTCGGGTTCGGTGGAAATACCGTCTCCGGACTTAAACAAGCGGAAATCGTCCAACAGCACCTCGCCGCCCTTGTCCTGAATGACAAAGCCGACCTGCTTGAACACCTTGGAATCAAACTTAATACTGGTTATTTGCCAATCCGTTTTCGAATTGAGAGATATGGTCCGAAACGCCTTTGGCAGTTCAATGTTGTCATCCACCAATTTTATAGAGCCGTTACCGGTTTTGGTTACTTTGTACTTGAAGGTGAGGGTATAGGTGGTATTAGGTTCAACCTTCAACCATTTAAAATAATGCAGACCAATGGGATTCACCGAGCTGTATTTCATTACACGCCCCTGATCGCCACCCACCTTGTCGAAGGACATAAAACCATTGTTCCAACCGCTGCTGGTCTTGGTCCAAAACTCGGTTGACCGGTCGCCGATCATATTGGCATCGGGAATCAGGTTGTTCTCATCAGCGCAATACTTATTGTCGCCGGAATTTGCGGCCGTAAGCGAAGTGGTTAACCGCTCACCCTTGTAGGTCTTTGATTTAGTAGAGAGAAAACTATTGGTGCGATGCAGTGCCATATCATCGAAATACATCTCGGAAGAATAACCGTAGATGCCGATGGTAACAGAGGAAGACGAAGCCTTAAACTGGACACTGCGCAGATGCCATTTGTTATCGGTGGCGGTGGAGCGGATCTGCTCCGTATCCCACGACACATGACCGAGATAGCTGTCTGTCATTTTTGCGAAAGCATCCTTGCCCGCATCGGGGTCCATCACACCAATAGAGGCCTTGGCTTTGTTTGCAGCGCTCAAATACGGTGTCTTTACCCAAACCGAGAAAATGTAAGTCTGGTTTTTGGATAGACCCGATACCGTGAACTTACGCCAAGAGGGAGTAGCGGACGTATTTTTGTAGCAAAGCACTTTGCTCCCCTCAGGGGCGGTAGGATCACTCGTGACATAAAGGAGGCCATCCTTTAAAAAAGTGTCGGTATTCCATTGACCATCACTCGTGGATTCAAAGCCACCGTTTTTAATGGAGTTGTTGCTTGAAGAACTGGGGCGGTTGGTTTCCACGCCAAAGTCGCTCAGAGAAAGAGCGCCAGCCTCCACCGAAAAGGTCATCAACAACACAAGCGCCGCACAAAAGGAAAGGGCTTTTTTCACATAGTTCATTCGTTTCATACGCTCCCCTCCCCCTTAGCTTTCTACCTGATACAGACAGAAGTCGTCAACGGCAAACTGACCGGGATTGGCATCGTCGTTTGCCTGAAAGCGGAAATCGATGGTGGTATAATTTCCGGAATTAAAGGTAGCCTCGCAATAGACCCAATCCGTGTTCGTATGGCTAAAGAAAATACAACCGGCATTAATATTCGTATTGCCGTTCTTGGTAAACAGCGCATATCGACCGGAACCGGAAATGCGCTTTACCCAGAAAGAAACGGTATAACTGGTATTCTTCTTTACAGAGATGCTCCTGTTGGCACACTCCGTCCAGACACCGCCGCTGGCTTTGAGCCGCAGAGACTTGGATCCGTTGTGAGCGTAAGCAGACGTAACCTCACCGTAGTTGGATTGAATGTTCCAGCCGGTGTTGCCACTCTCAAAGCCGCCATTGGTGGCCATATTGGTGGGCGGTGTCATATGGTTGCTGTACGAGGTGTGTCCATTCACCGTCACACGATACTGCACCGACGATCCCCCCACGCCGGTGTCCTGATAAGAATACCGATATCCACCCGTAGAGGCGTCTGCGACTGCTCCGCTGTTCTGGGTCACGGTAGTCCAAGCGCCGCCGTCTACGGAGCGCTCCAATTTATAAGTGGTGACACCTTTAGGCTGAATCCAATACACAGGACTGACGCCATCGTAATACAACATCGACGGCTTGCCGGTCACATAGGTGCCCGGCCGTTTAGAAGCACGATATTCCTCGATGTAATAGTATTGTTCATAAGTAGCCGAACGGAAATCGTAGACCGTAGTGGCACCGTTCTTCAACAGATGATGACCGCCGCCATCGCGACCCGTAGGTTCCCAGGCCCACTGAATCCAACCGGCGTAATTATTGGACATAAACTTCTGTCGGAAGGTCTTCCATTTGCTGGCGAGGGAGGTGTCGTTGTAGTTGCTGCCATGATCCACGCCCCACTCGGTGGCCAGCATCGGAGCGGTAGCATAATATTGAGTCAGTTCGATGACGTTGGGGGTGTCCGAATACTGGTTGCGGCCTACCATATCGAAATTGCAGTCCGCATACATAGCGAAATTAGAGGTGTTGGTGGCAATGGTCACCGGGGTTTCAGGCATCATCTCTTTGATGGTATCGGTTACCGATTTAACAAAATGCACCGCATCCTCTTGGGTAACGCCGTAGGTTTCGCGGTCGCCCGTGGACTGATTACCCAACTGAGAATCGTTAATCTCGTTCTCGATCTCAACAGTGGAGCACATCATCGCCACCACGTCGGGGTACTCATTCAGCACCTCGCACACGGGCTTAACGAACTTCTCACAGTAGTTGGCAGTAATTTCGGGATTAGAATACATCTGGCACACAAAATACCAGATATCCAAATTACTGTATAGTACCGCCGCCGAGGTGTGGAAACACATAGCCCACAGCACCGGCATCTCCAACTCGCGGCACACATCCAGCAGGCGACGCATATTGGTCAGATAAACGGGATCAACGCCCAACACGTCGCCGGTGTCCGGATCGTGAAGGATGCCCTCTCCCCAAGGAGAGCCTTCCAAACCAAGGATGTTGTACCCCAAGGCTTTCAGATTGAATATCTCCCGCTTGATGTTGGAGATGCCATATTCGTCGATACCGATCTTATTGAAATCCTGCCAATAATCGGTTTGGCTTCCGTCTGTGTTGTAGAAACCGTCCAGCCGCTCGTTGTCAGGATTGGCCGCCAGACCGCTACCCAAATAGGTGTGGGTAAACCAAGGGTACCAGATACCCTCCAGATACGCATCCCGCTCGATGATGTCAAAGGCGGTAATATGCTCGTAATTCCGAGATGCTTCGCTGCCTGTGGCCACCATTGCGCCACAGCTGCTGCACAGCAAGGCGACGGCGCACAGAATCGGTAAAAGCGCCTTTCTTCCGATGTTGCGCATACATTCACTCTCCCTCTCCGTTTATACTTTTGGTTGCATTGTATAGCATTATTTTACCAAAAGCAAAGCGGAAACGCAACTTATTTTTCGCCTTGAACATATCCCCTGCCATAAAATAAAAAATCGGGCACGACCAAAGTCGTGCCCGAAAGCGATTTTACTTATACTGTTTTGCGAAAATCAGCTCCAATCCAACTGACCGTCGTTGACATTGGGCGCTTCCTTATAGCAGCGAGATACAATGTCACCATAGACAACGACCTCTTCACCCTCATACTCGAACACATAGTAAGGACGAGCATAAATTGTGGTCTGAATATTTGGATCAGGGATGTTAACGATGCGCACCGCATATTCCGCTATGCCGTTCGCAACGGAAATACCCTTTTCCGCCACGATATTAATAGTGCTGCCTTTCGGTGTTGCATTGCCGATCACCATATGATCCGTGGAGGCACCATTGGGGTTGTTGCACATAATGGCACCCATCGCCACGAGCTTGTATTTTACACCGGTACCCAGAGCATCTACCATAGCGGTGCTGTCATAGCCAATGAAGCGATGATCCTCGGAGATGGTCAAGCCGGTTGCCGGCAATTCTACACGGAACGCCAAGGCATTACCCACATCCGGCGCCTGATTCTCAGGATCGGAGGTACTGGTGCCGGTGTTGGCAGGCTTCAAGGCAGCGAACACCTCTTCGACAGGCTCGGTGGAGGTACCATTGGCATTACCATTCTCATCATAGGTCTTGAACAAACGAATGTCGTCAATCATCGCTGTGCCACCCGCATCCAAAACCACAAAACCGATCTGGTTGTGAACGCCGGAGTTGAAGGTGACCGCATATTCTTCCCACTTATCCATTCGACTTGTGAAGGGAATCCTGCCGAACTCCTCAGGTAACTCAATGTCGTTATCCACCAACTTGATCATACCGTTACCCGTGGTAAGAACCTTGTAGTCGAAAGACATCGTGTAATCGGTGTTGGGCTCCACGGGGATCCACTTGAAGAAGTTATAATTCACCTTGGCCCCGGCAGTGTATTTCATTACACGGCCGTGGTCGTCACCGGCATCCACAATGGACATAAAGCCGTTGTTCCAGCCGCCGGAATTGGTGCTCCAAAAGTTCTTGGAAACGCCGCTGTTCATATTGCAATCGGGAATCAGGTTATCCTCGGCCTTACAATACTTATTGGTCACCGAGGTGCTGCCGGAAATATTCTCCGAACGACGAGCACCCACGTACTCCATACCGTCGGTCAGCTTATGTACCGACAGGTCGTCGATCCACATCTGGGACTTCTTACCGTATACCGCCACGGTCACCGTTTCCGTATTGGAGGTGCGGAAGGTCATGGCGCGCAGATGCCAACGGTTATCCATAGCCGTGGGACGCAGGGCCTTTTTGGGACCGGACTGCTTAAACTTATATGCTGCAAGCGAAGAATAGATAAACTGGTTCGTATCCGGGTCAATGATACCGAGGCTGGTCAGACCCGTATTGTTGCCACTCAAGTAGGGAGCCTTCACCCACGCGGACAGTACGTACTCGGTATTGGCCTCCACGTTGATGGTGAAGGTGTGCCAGCTCTCCATAGTGGAGGCATTCTGGTAATACAGGCAACTGTTGCCGGAATAAGCACCCTCGGAAACCACCGACAGGTTGTTCTTGATGAAGGTGTTGGTGTTCCACTGGGCACCGGAGGTGGACTCGAAGCCCCCCTGGGTCACCTTGTTGACCGAATCACTCTTGGGACGGTTCATTTCAGCACCGAAACCGGTCATCGTAGGAGTGGGGTCCGAGTGAGTCGACTCATCGCCCACCGTAGTGGCAGTCAACGAAACACCATCCAGATAATGAGTCCGGTTGCCCGAGCTGGGGGCGTAAAAACGAATGCAAATGTACGTGTTACTGCCCACGCTGATACCTGATTTAGTGGTCTCCTTAAATGTCGTACCATTATTTACGTTCGTCTTCTGCACCAATGTTGTACCGAAAGTCGTGTCGTTGGTGCCGGCTACCACCTCATACTGATAAGTTCCTGAACCATTTAGAGAGATTGCATAACGACACCAAAAAGATAAGGTGTACACCGCATTCTTGTTGACCGGAATAACTTGAGAAGCAACTACTTTGCCGTAGGTGGCACTATTGATTGGCATTTTCAAGGAATAAGAATCATATTTCTTGTAATCTGTAGAAGCCTCGGCACCGGAGATAGTCCAAGCAGCGATACCTTCCTCAAAGCCACCATTCGCCACAGTACCCACAGCCGCCGCCGAAACCGCGAAGGAAGGGATCAGCGTGCAGAGCATCGCCACGGACAGGAGGACTGCCCATACTTTATTCATCTTTTTCATACGTCAGATCCTCCCTTCATTAGTATTTCCACACGTTGGAATAAGACGTCTTGCCGTTAACAGTGACACGATACTGCACCGTGCCGGAGGTCACAAAATTGGGATCTTGATAGCTGTAACGATAACTGCCGGTGGTGGTGTCCACAGTAGCACCGGAGGTCGTCACCGTAGTCCAAGTATTGCCACCGTCCACCGAACGCTCCACCTTGTAGGTGCTTACGTTTTTGGGCTGAATCCAATACAGCAGACCATTGGCATTTTTACCATCGTGATAGAACATAGAGGGATTACCGGTGGTATGATAGGCGGATTTCTTGTCCGCACGAATCTCCTCAATGTGATAGTACTGCTCGTAGCAAGCCTGACGGAAATCGTACACTGTCTGAGCATTCTGCTTGGTGAACTGGTTGCCGGAGGGAGTCTGCGTTCTTCTCAGCGTAGGCTGCCAGCACCACTGGAACCAACCGGTATAATTCTGAGTCATAAGATTGATGCGCCAGTTTTTGAAAGCGGTAATAGCCTCACTTTCGCTGAGCGCAACTCCATCACCCAGGCCCCACTCGGTGGCCAGTACGGGAGCGGTAGCATAGTAATTGGAGAAATTGTACACATTAGCGGAAGAAGAATACTGGTTACGACCCACCATATCAAAGTTACAACCGGCGTACATAGCGTAGTTGTTGGTGTTGGTAGCAATGGTTACGTAGGTGTTGGGCATCTTCTCCTTCACCGTCTGGGTCAGACGGGTAACGAAGTGCACACAGTCATCCTGCGTAATGCCATAAGCCTCGCGGTCGCCGTGATTCATATGATTACCCAGTTCGGAGTCGTTGGTCTCGTTCTCCAACTCAACGGTGGAACAAACCATCGCCACCACGTCAGGGTACTCATTGAGCACATTGCACACGGGCTTGACGAACTTCTCGCAATAGTTCTCCACAATCTCGGGATTGCAGTAGAACTGGGTGGCGAAATACCACGCGTCCATACCGGTGTACTCAGGCATCGCCGATGCATGGAAGCATATCGTCCACATTACGGGCATATCCACCTCGCGGCAGATATCCAAAAAGCGGCGAATATTATTGAGATACTCAGGGCGCAGACCAATCACGTCACCGTTGAGCTCGTTGCGCAAGCAACCCTCACCCCAGCAAGAGCCCTCGAAGCCCAGCATATTGTAGCCGAGAGCCTTCAGGTTATAGATCTCCTGCTTGATCTTATCCGCGCCGTATTCGTCAATACCAACCTTGTTGAAATCCTGATAGTAATCCGTGCCACCCTCAGGATGGTCCAGTCTCTCCAGATCGGGATTCTGAGCCAAGCCACTGCCGAGATAATCGTGAGTGAACCAAGGGTACCATACGCCCTCCAAATAAGCATCCCGCTCCAGAATCTCCGGCACAGTGACACGACCATCGTTATTCGCGTCATACTTCTTGGCGCTAACGTCCTCGGTGCTACCGGTGAAGGACAGCACGCCCAGCATGCTGACCGAAAGGGCCACCACGCAGAGCAAGGGCAACAGGATCTTATTGCCGATTTTACGCATAATTTTCACGCTTCCTCTCCATAATTCAAACGTGGAACAAGCCCTCGTTTGTCGCTTTGTTTTTTTGTTACAGATGTACACGCACATATAACAAACGACTATAACATACGATATCATTTTACCAAAATATTGTAGCAAAAGCAACTCCTTTTTATTGTAAAAACATAAGATTTTCCGTTAGATGTTACTATTTTGAACGTTGAATAAAAACGACCGCCACGAAACAATTCGCGGCGGTCGTTCTGTCAATTTTTTATTCGCCGATGGTGTAGAGATGCACATTACCGGTGATGCCCTGAGACACGCCGTACTGGCAGATCTCTTCGTTCAGGTGGCTCACATTCTGAAAGTGCAGATGCCCCGTCAGCACCGCCACCACGGGAGACTCCTCCCCTGTCAGCAAGCGGATAAACTCCTCATTCTCCTCAGGGCAACCCTCATACTCATTCATACGGAAGTAATCGCCGCAACCATACACAGCGTCGTAATTCTCCTTGTTGAGAATGGGTACGTGCATCGCTACCACCGTCTTCTTACCGGTAGCCAGCAGGGCCGCCACCTTGTCCAACTGTTCGCGGCTAATGCGGCGCTCCTGATTATCGATACCCAGTATCTGCAGATCCCCCAGATCCACCACCGATACCGGCTCCTTCATTATCGAAAGGCGCATACCATCGGGAAGCTTATTTTTCGGCTCGTGGTTACCGCACACGATCACGTAGGGCACCTGCAGATCCGCCAACCCCTTTTCGGTAGCGCGAATATCCGCAGGGGTCACGTGGTTCATAATGTCACCGGTAAGTACCGCCGCGTCCACTGTGTTGGCTAAGGAGACCAAACGAGCATACTGCACACGGCTGTCCGCCATCTGTGCCTCGCCGGTGGGTGCGCCGTGAGCCTTGGCAAAATAGAGGCGGGTATCGATCCACCCTTGGGTATCTTTCAGCGCCTGTTCTTTTTCCTCAGCCGTGGACAATTCGTCATAAGCGGTCAGGTGAATGTCTGAAAAATGGCAGATGGTCTTTTTCTGAACGCCCGCCACGGGAATGTTAAAGCGAGTAATGGTCAACGTCTCCATAGTAACCTCCCTATCAAAAGCGACAACGATCGTTGTGGTTATACCGCAGCGGCAGACCCTCGCGATACAGATGAGAGTCATTGGACAGAGTCAGCACGCGGGGCACCACCATACCATAGCGATCGGGATGGAAGTCCACTACGTTAAAACCGCTATGGCACATATCAAAGCGGGTGGCATAGATGGGATACGGGATATCCAGCAGACAACTCATAAACACCATACCGCAACCCTGATGGGCGAACAACGCCACGCGGTCGTTATTGTCCTTCACCGGCTTGTACATACCGGTGTAACGATCGTGCTCATAACCAAGCTCTGCAAACAGGGAATCCACACCTTCATACATTTTCTGAATACCACTTTTAAAGGTATACTCCGCCAATTTGGGATGCTTATACCAGTCGTGACCCATAGCCACCACCTCAGGATCCAACAGCAGTTTGCGAGTATCCTTATGATCCCAAGCCCAAGCCTGATCCGGATGGGGCCATTCGCCGATCATAAAATCCTTCGCTACATTGGCCTCGTTGCAGAAATCCAATAATTTCGCCTCACGACCCAAAATATCGCAGGTAGGTTTACCGGTCAAAATGGCGCGATTCGAGGTGGATGCATACACCTTATTGATGCCGTGCATACACAGACGCTTCGCCACCGCCTCCGCCTGCCGCTCTCCCAACGGAGTCAGGGAGTCGGGATTGTAGATCGGATCACCGTGACGAACGTAAAAAAACAGCATATTGGCTTCTCCTTTTTATCCCCGCAAAAGCGGATCCTTGTTACGTCCAGTATACCGCACCCATCCTATTTGTGCATTAAAAAATCTTCGTTTTTTATATCATTATTTAACGATAATAAGTAAAGTACGCAAAACAAATGCCCCACCGGATGGTGGGGCATTTGTTCTTATTGATGGTTGTTCTTCAAGTAGTCCAGCACCTCGTCCACGGTGGTGAAAGCCAACGCCACGTAGGTATCGGCGGCACCGTAGTAGATGGCGATACGACCGGTGTCCGCATCTGCCAGCGTAGCGCAGGGGAAGCAGACGTTGGGCACGAAGCCCACGGTCTCATAATCCTCTTCGGGAGTGATCAGGTACTCACGGCCGCGATAGATCACCTTAGAGGGATCCTCCAAATCGCACAGCATAGCGCCGAAGGAGTACACATAACCGTTGCAGGTGTTGATAACACCATGGTAGAACACCAGCCAACCTTCGTCGGTCTCGATGGGCACGTTACCGGCACCGATCTTGGTGGACTCCCACCACACGTTGGTGCCGCGAGCCATCACGTGCTTGTGGTTGCCCCAATAGATCATATCCGGGCTCTCGCTCAGCCAGATGTCGCCGAAAGGAGTATGACCGTCGTCAGAGGGACGGTTGAACATCAGGTATTTGCCATTCACCTTACGTGGGAAGGGAACGCCGTTGCGGTTGAAGGGCAGGGTGATGTTGGGCAGACGGGTAAAGGTCTTGAAATCCAGCGTCTTGCCCAGACCCAGCACGGGGCCGCCGTGCTCGGTGCACCATACGATGTAGTAGGCATCCTCGATCCAAGTGACGCGAGGATCGTAGTAGTAGGTGGACACGAAGGGCTCACCGTTCTCATCGCGCCAGTCGATGGACTCGGGCTCGATCTCCCAGTTGATGCCATCCTTGGAGTGGCCTACGTGCAGGTTGGGAGTGGTGATGGTGGTGTCCGCACGGAACACACCGATGAACTCGTCGCCCCACGGCACCACCGCGCTGTTGAATACACGCTGGCAGCCCTTTGCAGGGTTGCGCTTGATGATGGGGTTGGCATCATAACGCCACACCACGTTGTCACAGCTGGCGGGACGATCCTGCCAAGGGATGTTGGGGAGGGA
Organism: Acutalibacteraceae bacterium; assembly: GCA_045659145.1. Lineage (GTDB taxonomy): Bacteria > Bacillota > Clostridia > Oscillospirales > Acutalibacteraceae > UBA5905. Next base: position 43,096 of record JAZOWI010000023.1, read on the forward strand.
AACACCGTTGATAATCTTTGCCATAATAAACTCTCCTTGTAATTACAGTTGACAATAAGGGGATTCGTCAGCCGACGATGCCCACGCGGTCGATGCTCTGCACAAACTTGCGTTGCAGGAACATATACAGGATCAAAACAGGGGTGATGAACATCAGACAAGCCGCCATACGGGCGTTACGGGAGTCGCCGCCCATGTTCTTGGCCGCACTGTCGAAGGTATCCAGCATCACCGCCAGAGGCTTGTTATCCACCATATACATACCTGCCATATAGCACTCGTTCCAGTGCCAGATCACCGAGAAAATGGTTACCGTCAGGAACACCACGCCGGAGGAAGGAAGAATGACCGACAGGAAGGTGCGCATAGGACCGGCACCGTCCACATAGGCGGCCTCTTCCAGTTCGCGGGGCAGGCTCTCAAAGAACTTACGGTAAATGAAGATGAACAGACCGGAACGGACACCGACACCAAAAATAGAGGGCAGGTAGAAGGTAAAGGCCGTATCCACCAGATTGGGACGCAGGTCAATACCGGTCCACTCACGGAACTTGTTGAGAATACCCAGCACGTCAAAGTGGGAATAGTTCAGGTAAGTAGGTACCACCAGCATTTGCACCGGAATCATAATGGTAATCAGCACCAGGAAGAAGACGATGTTCTTCTCCTCGAACTCAAAGCGAGCGAAGCCATAGGCGATCACCGCGCACACAAACACCTCGATAAAGGCACTCACCTGACCTAACCAAAGAGAAACCATACCGGCATTCAGGTAATCCATCGTCTTGAATGCAATGCTGAAATTATCCCACGTAATCTCGGAAGGGATCCACACAACACTGGGGTTGTACATGTCCGATACAGGACGAAGAGAATAACTGATCATATAGAGCAGTTGGAACAACACAACATAACTCAGAGCCAAGAGGAAAAAGTACCGCACAAAGTTTACCACCACATTCAGTGTGTTCTTTTTAAGCAGTACGGAATCCTCGGGGGTGAGCTTGTTGCTGAAAAGTTTTTTAAGCACTCTTTATCACCTCACATGTACGGCCCCATCAGGTAGCCCATTTGGAAAATACGGTCTTCTGGAGAATCAGGATAGCCAAGCCCAAAATCGATCCCACCAGAGCGAAATAGACCCACAACATCGCAGCGCTGCGATCGTAGATCTGCTGCTGCATAGCAGCATACGCCTGAGTAATAACGGCATTGCTGGAATCCGTAAAGATCTCGATCGCCGTAAAGATGATAACCAGAACGGTGGTACCGCTCAGCATAGGGAAGGTCACGTACCAGAACTCCTCCCACTTGTTGGCACCCTCTACGCGGCACACCTCGTAGAGCTGCTCGGGAATGGACTGCAAGCCGGAGATGAACAGAACGATCTGCACACCGCAATCCCAGAACAGATCAAAGATTTGGTTAACGAAACCTACAAGGAAATCCGTTATTTCCTTAGACAAATGCATACCTTGCAAAATAGTCGTCACATCAATGCCATTGGTAGACATCTCCGCGCTACCGCTACGCATCGCCTCTGCCGTGGCATCACCTTGAATGTAGGTCATCACTACACCGGTGGCAATAATCACGGGCAGGAAGAAAATAGAACGGAATACGATACGGCCCTTAAACTTCTGATTCAGTAACACGCCAACAATCAAACTCAGAGCCACAACCAGCGGAATGGAATACGCGAAAGATCCAAGCGAATCATACAAGTTATCTACATACTTGGCAGACTCACCGAAAATGTACTTAATGTTGTCAAACTTAGTGAATTCCGTATCAAAGTTGGTTTCACCGATGCTTACCGTACAGAACACAAACCAAAAGGATTGTACTAACGGAACCAAAAAGAACAACACAAAACCGATTTCCCAAGGAAGAATGAACATACGTCCGTACATTCGCTTCTTTTGGGTGAAATCTTTTAATGATTTTTTCATTGTCACAATCACCTGCCTTATGTATTACACAGCGGCCTCATCAGCCGTAGACGAAATCGTTGGCGGGAATGGAACCCAAGGGGGAATCCATCTCGTAGTCGGTGTAGTTGACATACACCTCGACACCATTTGCAAAACAGGTGTACGACATACCGTCCGCCTTATAATACTCCGTAATTTCCTGATCGCCTACCTGGTCGTGCAGATCTTTGCTCCGCTCAACCATAGAAGCAATATCCTCTTTCCAATCGCTGTAACGGCTGGAAATATACGCGGTATCCTGCTCGTATCGAATGGACTCGTGGGGGGCATCGCACAGAGTGAACTGTAACGTCATACCCGTTGCCACGGCCTGCAAATACGTATCGTTTACATTGATCGCTGTGTTGATGGAAGGCGAGGTCAAAGCCTTATAACCTTGGAACACCAACGAATAGAAGGGAATATCCTGACTCAGGGAACTAAACTTGGAAGAATAGAGAGGAGCCGACACAATATAGTCCGCATACAGGGTGGAATAGTCGTTAGGATCAGTAGAAACTACCGTAAGACCATTCTCAGTGCAGGACTGCAACAGAGCGCTGACATCCTCGTCGATCAAGGCTTTCGCCGTGTACTTTACATCGCGATAATCGCCGTATGCCGTACTGGTCAGACTGGCAAAGGAAACCGCCTCAAAGTTCGATTCGTTGGCGGCGGCGATCGCCTTGTTCATAGCCGTGCTCAGCATACCGCGGCTCAGGAAGTACCAAGGCTGTGCGTTCTCATCTTCCACCGCCGTGTTAAGAATATAAGGACGAATGTACGATTTCAGAGAGGAAATGGTTCGTGCCGCCGTATCGTTCACACGGAAGCCTTTACTGTTCTCCTTGAAATACACCAGATCGTAATCCATCGCCAAGAGAATGTTATTCTCCTTGGCATAACTGATGAGGTTATTCCATTCCTTCTTGTTACCCACCTCGGTAGACTTTTTGAATCCACCGCCGACAGTGGTGCTGGCAAGACCACCTTCACCGTAACCCAGCAGAGTCACCAGCATCTGATCCTCGCCGATGAGCTCTTTCAGTTCGGCGGAGATTGCCTGTGTCTGAGCTACCGTAGTGGTAGCCTCATCACTGGTATAGGGCAGACCGAAGAAGGATTTTTGGGTCTGGGTAGAACCCAGGAAGCCCACAGACAGAGCCGGTACATTCTGTACTGCCTCGGTCAGATGGCCACGCTCCTGCAAATAGCTGCGATAGCGGGCAGCCATACCCATATAAGTGACATCCTCCACCAAAGGAATATACTCAACGGACAAGCAATCCACATCCGCCACCGAGTTACTGAATCGGGTGGCTGCCGTACTATTATTGCTGCTGTTGGCGTACACAATGGACTCGCTACCACGAATACGGAAAGAGGCGTAAGCGGTGGAATAACCGGAATCCGGGTCACCAATGTGGGCGTTGATACGCGCGCACTCTTTACCATCCTCAATGATAGCCAACATACCGCTGTCGCCATTCTTCATGCCGAACACAGGAAGAGTGACCTTACGCTCACTGCGCTTCTTCATGGTGTAGGGCTCGGTCGGGTCGGTACCATAAACCGCCTCACTGTACAGCACAGGCTTGTTCATAGATTTGATATCCACCAAAGCGCCGCCGCCGGAAGGCAGCATAAAGTAAGATTCGGAATCGTTGGCGGCGGCCATCAAATTAGGAACCACCGAAATCTCGTAAATGCGGTTAGTATCCTCCTGCAGACCATCCATAGGAACGCGCACCTGCAGACCGTTCTCGGTCAGGATATACTCCACTGTGACGGCAATCCGCACATCGGGGAAGGAATATGTAACGCTGACACCATTATCGATCTGCTTACTGGTTACGCCACCCTTGGGAATACAATGCTGGGTGATATCAAGCTCGTGGAAGTTGTCAAGCTCTGCATCCAGATAGGTGATCTTCAATGCAGGAGAGAGCTGTAAATAAGAATAGCGCTTGGGATTCAAGAGATCCGGATTATTATCCGGACTGACGTAAAAGTCATAGGGAGTGGAGCAATGATACAGTCCGGTGGTGGCATCCCACAGGATCACACACTGGCTGTCATCATCCCACCAGAATTGGAACTTATCGTTAATGGCAATTGCGCTTTCAGGCTGGCTGTAACGCTCATTGCCGTACTCCTCACTAAAAGGAGCGAGGGTCGATTTTACTTTCGGGGCACATCCCGTCACCATAATCGGCAACAAGAGCAGCACCGTCAGGCACAGACACATTAATTTCTTTTTTGTCATGTGAACGCTCTTCCTTTCTTTGCCGATTGGCTTATCGTAGTTTGATTTCATTAAAGACACTAATGAAGAACACCAGGAACTGCTGAGACAACAGCGTTACCGAGAAGATAACGAAGGCAGCCAGCAACATGCAGACAACCGTCAACAGTGCCATACCCATCGCTTTAAAGAAACTATACTCGTGGACCACCGTCATACCCAGCAGCAGCAACAACACCGTGTAAATAGCTACAATGGTGCTCAAAATGCCGAAAGTGGAGGTGGAGGTAGCGGGAATCAAATGAGATGCCACAATGAAGACCACGGAATAGGCCACCATGGGAGACATACAGTAAGCCGACATGGTGAAGACTTCCTTCAAGGAACCCTTACCTTCATTCAGAATACAAATGCCCCAGTTAACGATGACCCACAGAAGCAGCACACCCACCGAACCCAACAATGTATACAAAGCATTGTAGTTCGAGGTGTCGGTAATGACGTACATAAAGCCGCCATACAGATCTTCGGATACACTGGCCAGATAGAAGATCACAATGAAGATAATGGCCAGCGGGATAGAAGTATTCTTCTGGAATTTCAGCGAATTAAACGCCTGGAAGGGATGGAAGGGAACCGACAGCGCCGTCCGCAATTTAGCATTCTTGATCTCGAAGATCTTGCGTTTCTTGGACAAGACCAGCAGCGCAGCAATGCCGCCTACCGCCGCCAAGCACACAAGGAAGATCCACCAGAAGTTACGGGTCAGGAATGCCTTCTGCACAACCTCGTAGGCCTGAGAATAGGTCTGCTGGTCGTTGCCCTTCTTGGAATACTCCATAGCACCTTCATAGTCGCCCTTGTTCAGCAGAGACTTACCGATACCTTCGTAAGCGCGCTGGCAGTTGGCATCCATTTTCAGTGCTTGCTCCCACAGCGGCTGGGCCATTTCGTACTCACCATCCATGGTCAGCTGATCGGCCTCCTTGAACAGACGGCCGTAGTCGGTCAGACGGAAAATGGTGACGGAACCCAACACAAAGTCCAGCACGTACAGCTTTTCACCATCACAAGCAATGGCATTGGGGGTAACGAAGCTTCCCACCTGATTACCTTCACTGAAACCGGTGGCAAAAGCGGAGATCATACGGCACTCCTCGTCGTACACAAACACACGGCTACGACCCATATCCACCGCATAAATAAAGCCTTCGGGATCTACCGTAATACCGCCGAAAATCAGCGAATACTGGTAGTGCTTGTGCCAATAGGCGTTGGGGTTCTCACCAAAGTTAATGGTATCACCGCTCGCAGAGGTGAAGCCGAACTTGTGATCCAAAGTCTGGTTACCGTTAAGACCAAGACGCTTGATCTGGCCGGTGGAGGTACCGGACAAGGTGTAAAGCATACCCTCGGCATCTACACAAATATCCATAATTTCCGCAGGCAACTTTTTCTGACTGTTTTCACTCTTTGTTTTAGTCATAAACAGACCGGTGATCCAGCCCTTGATGGTATTGAGCAGGGTCTCCTCTACCACGTAAGAGCCGTGGAAACCCAAGAAATTGTACTCGGTATCGTACACCAGCATTCCATAGTAACAACCCTCGCACACTACATATAGATAACCTTTTTGATCCATTGTGATACGGGTGGGACGATAATCCAGATCACTGGGCACGCCGATACCGGTGGGGCACTCCAATTTGTTCAGGAGATTACCATAGCGGTCGCAGATCAGCACCCGCTCGCCCTCGGTATCCGCCAGGTAAATCGTACCGTCATCCGACACGTACATACCCACGGCATCCTTGAAATTGTAATCCTCTTCACCGGAGATGGATGTGATCTCCTCCACCAAAGTAAAGGTGTCGGTTTCCACAATCAGAATGCGGCTGTTGCCGCTGTCCAGAATGTACAACTCGCTGCCATCCTTAGACAAAGTAATATACTTTGCAGAAGTGAGCGCGGCAGTCCCCAAAGAATCACCGGAGATCTGCAAATAGGACTCGTACATCGCACGGGTGGGAACGGCATCGTAACGATTCGGGCCTTCCCAATAAGTATAGGAATAATAAGGAACTTCATCCATTGCCGTCACAGACGCGGCCGAGACGGTGCCGGTGCAGAACAACAACAGTGCCAGCACCAAAGCCATCGTCCGACGCAAAGCCTTGCCGACAGTATGGGTTTTATTGAAACCTATCATCCTATGGTCCCCCTTTCTGTTTTCATACTACTCATATTAATCCTTCATACCTGCCGAACTCATGGTCTCCATAACGTTCGACTGAGAAACCAGATAAACGGCAATGGGCGGAATCATCAACAATACCGTGGCGGCCATCACGCTACCGGAACGGGCAATACCGCTGGCGGCGATCTGATTCATCGCAACGGGTAATGTTTTCAGGCTCTCGCTGAAAATGGTGCCGCTGGGCTGGATTGCCCAAGCATCACGGAATGCAAACAAAGCCAAGGTCAGCCATGCCGGTTTCACCAGCGGCATAACCAGATTCCAGAAAATACGGTAGTATCCGGCACCATCCAACAGAGCCGCTTCCATCAAAGCCTTAGGCACACTAACGTCCATATACTGCTTCATCAGGAAGACGCCTGTGGTGGACTGAATCGCCGGCAAGATGTAGACCCAATAGGTGTCAATGATACCCAACTTGGAGAAGATGATGTACTGCGGAATACCCAGCGTGTAACCGTTGAACAGCAAAGCCACCTGTACACCCCAGAACACAATGGAGATGAACTTGTGACGGCAATTGGACAGCGTGAACGCCGCCATACCGGCAACCAGAATGTGACTCACCGTAATGGCCACGGAGATGAACAAGCTGTTAAACGCATAACGGGAGAAGGGCACCTGTAAGTTATCCAACAAGCTGGGCAACACCGTATAGTTGTACAGCGTCGGACGGGTCACGAAGAACTTGGGCGGGAACGCTAACAATTCGTCCAGCGGCTTGAAGGAGGTCACGACACTGTAAATCAGCGGCAACACCATAAATAGGCCGGCCAGCAATAACAACGATACGAAAACCACGTTGGCGGCGGTGGAACGGGTAAAGCGCTTGTAGCTTTTTTTCTTCGCTACGGTTAATTTCAGTTTTTTCTCTTTCATTACTCGCCCACCTCCTTAATCCTTAGTCACAAGCAGGCGACCGATTCCCAAACGGACGATCATCATCATCGCAAACAGGAATACAGACAATGCCGATGCATAACCCATATCAAAACGTACGGTACCCACGTCGGTGATGTGGGTCAAAATAGTTTCCGTGGAGTGGTTTACACTGGGGAAACCGGTCAACGTAGTAGCCACCGAGCTGATAGAGAAGGTGGCCTGCACTTGCATAACTGCACTAAACAGCAAAATGCTCTTCATCGAGGGGATGGTGATGTACCACAACTCCGCCCAACGGTTACGGATACCATCGATGGCGCCCGCTTCGAACAGAGACTCATCCACGTTGTTCAGACCGGCGATATTCGCCAGGAAAGAAATACCCATACTCATCCACAACTGCACGATCATAACGATGGTAAAGGCGTAGTTGGGATCACGGAACCAGGTGATGGGGTCGGTGATCAGACCCATAGACAGCAACAAGCTGTTGACATAACCGTAGCTGTCGCCGCTAAACATAATCTGCCAGATGAAATAACCATTACCCACCAGAGTCGGAGAGTAAAACAGGAACGACAACACACTGCGGGTCTTGGGGCCAAATTCGTTGATCATCCAAGCCAGCAAGAATGCCATTGCGAAGCTGATGGGTCCGGTCACCAGAGAAAATTTCAAGGTGTTGGCCACCGCAATAGGGAACTCATAGTCATTGACGAACATTTTCAGGTAGTTATCCAAGCCGATGGGCACCGGTGTGCGCACTACGTCGTAATCGAAGAAGCTCAGAACCACCGAAGCGCCGATAGGGATAATCGTAAAGGTCAGGAACAAAATCAGGAACGGGAGAAGCATCACCACAAAGGGAGTACGCAACGCATCCTGCGAGAAACTGACCCTCTTCTTTTTCAAACGTCCTTTTGCATCTACATTCGCGCTCATTACTTCTCCACCTCCTCTCCTACCAGAACATCTTTATATTGCTCGATCTTGGTGGTGATTTCCACGTCGGCCACCTCGCCCCACTTCTTCATCATATCCTTGGGGTTCTCATTCATGGACAAAACATTCCAGAAGGCCTGGTCCACGGCACGGGCCACATAGTAGCCGCCGGGGATCTCCGCGATCTCTTCCACCTTGTTCCACTGATTCAACAGAGTATCGCCGGCTTCCTTGCCCCAGTCGAGGCTCATGGTAGCATTTACGTTTGCGGAGGTGTAACGACCGGCCACGCCCAGAATGGACTCAATATCCAGCGCGTACTTGTACTGGGTATCCTCACGCATCCACCATTTCAGCAACTGCCAGGCCGCCTCATCCTTACCGCGGTCCTCAGCCAATTTCAGAATCATACAGGCGTTACCGAAACCGGCCTGACGATTATCCACGACCACCAGGCCGTCCTCACCGATCACCGGTTCACCGTTTTCGTCCAGAACCGGTACGCCGGGGATCTCGGCCATCTCCCAGTTACCCTTGATTTCGGGAGCGGCCGCCGCGATGGTGCTGTACTGAGCGTAGGACTGGATAGCCAGCGGCACCAGACCGATACGGAAACGGTTAAAGAAACTATATTCTTTGGGGAGGTTATATTTCGTATAATAATCCGTCCACCGCTCGAAGACGCGGATGGTATCTGCCTCATTGAAGGAGGTACCGGTCTGGTCTTCGTTGTACAGAGACAAGCCGTTCTGCATCAACAGAGTGGGGAAAATATTCAGGGAGGCCACGCCGCCGTTGGTCTGCCAGATATCCGTCAGAGCCGCATAAGGCAAGCCAACCTGCATATTGTGCAGCATTAGGATGCTGGCCGCATTCAGATACTCATCCCAGGTACGGGGCACTTCCAAACCGTACTGCTCGAAAATGTCCGTACGATAGAACATCATATAGAACTGCTGAGTAGAGGGCAGGCCGTAAACGCCATCGCGATAGCGATAAGGCTCATCGGCACCCTTAACAAACCAACCGGCTACCTCATCGTAATCCTCGAACTTGCTTAGATCCACCAGAGCGCCACGCATCGCCATATTAACAGGCTGGGTGCGGGAATCAGATAGGCTGCAATCGGGGCCGTTACCGGACATAATACCCTGTAACAGAGAGGCGTTGGTCATACGCACAGTAACATTGATGCCGGTTTCGGGAGTAAAGCTGCTGTTGATCAAGGAGTTGAGCACCAGCACCTGATCACGGGACCAGTTGACCCACAAGGTCAAATTCTGGGCATCCTTGTCACCCACACCCTCAGCGGTGTTGTAATCCAGCATAAAGGAGGCAATAAAACGCTCAATACCAAATTTGGTCTTGGCGCCGAAGCCTGCCTCGGTGCGAACACACGTCTTGCCGGGCTGAGTGAAGACCAGCGCATCGATATCCAACGACATATTCTTCATTTCCTGCAAGTGAGCGCTCAAACCGGAGTAGCAATCGTAGTAGTTACCCTTGTAGTTCTGAGCTTCCCAGGTCTTCTTGAGCATCTTTTCCAGCACGACGTTCATCTTTTTCAGCAACGCGGCGCTATCGTCGATGTTTTTGTCATCGCTGCGGCGTTCCTCGATCATCGCGCTCATCTCCGCATGCAACTCCTCCATACGCTCTTGCAGATCGGGGATGCGGGAGAACAGATCGTAGTCACGTCCCTTATCGGGCGTCTCGCCGATGATGGCAATGATTTCACGATACATAATACCCAAGCGAAGAACCACACTCTCCATCTTGGCGCTGTATGCATTCATATCGCCCAGCGTAACCGTCAAAGAAACCTCGTTGGGACCCTTGTCCAGATACACCAGCACCTCGTTGCCACCAAAAATGTCGCTGAACTGCCAGCTGTTCTTGTACTCGAAAGCAACGCTGGTTTGCTCCTTGTACTGGCTCACACCGTTGACCTTCAGGCAACGATAAGAGGAAGCGTTCACCAGATAATGTTGACGAAAATGGAAGCCGATTTTATAGATACCGGCCTCAGGGGCATCCACCTTCCACGTGATGGTTTCATCCGTCATAGACCAGTTGCCGCCACCGATGTAGTTTACCTTCTGCAAGAAGGCATCGGAGGGAACCAGACCGGGGTTGCTGTTATCCGACAGACCGATCAGAGCGCGGTCGCTCTTGTACGCAGCCTTCTCCGCCTCAATCACGAACTCCTCACCGGTGTAGTCCTTCACACCGGCATCCTTCCAAGCGGCCAACTGATCCTCCATGGACAGCAGTTCACCGGGCTCTTTCAGATCGATGGAATACAACACAAAAGGCACACCGTAACCCACCATGGTCAACTCATGAGAACCAGCCTCCAAATACAAGCACAGATTCTCATTCACAAAGCCGTTGACGTCACGCATAGGATAGGTCAACTTTTCGTATACCTCTTTTTGCTCAGCAGCAAACTGGTTACCCTTAGTATCTTCACGGATGGGCTCACCCTCATCGTTGAGGATATCCACCCACTTACGGCCCAACACAAAGCGCTCAGCTTCCGCATAGGGGAAGGCACCGTCCACAGCCAGACCAACTTCCATATCCGCACTGCTGCCCTCACGAGCCATATAATTGAAGTACACCTCGTACCAACCGGTGGTGGGAACCTCCACCTGCCAGGTCGCACTGCCCTTGTCCCGATCCCAAATCAGACCGTTATCATCCACAGTGACCGTGTCATCGTATCGGATCGCATCCAAAGCGCCCACCTGTACGGCGGTATCCGCCTTCGTGTCAGGCTTATCGGCGGCATATTGCGTATACTTCACATCGGTTAATTCCGGCAGGCCGTCAGAATCGGTGATTTCATCATCTTCCTCGACCTCATCGCCTTCCGCGACTTCATTGCCGTCTGCGGGCTCCTCTGCATCCGTGGCATCCGACGGCCCGATGGTGAGGACATCGTCAGACGGAACGTCCAACTCATCCGCCGCCACAGGCAGGAGCAACATCTGACACAGTATCAAAACCGCACACAGAGCCATTCCAAAGCGTCTCATGGTCTACATCTCTCTTTCTCTTGAAAATTGTTTCACAGGGATAAAAGCCATTCGGCATTGATCAAAAGCTAACTCCGCTCACAGACCGATCGAGAAGGCAAACTCAATCTGATTCTCATTGAGGCGGAAATCCCACGCCAACTCAGGGCCGCAGGACTGGGAACCGACACCGGCATTGCGATAATCAATCCGTACATAGGTTGCATCGGAATCACCGAGCTCATCGATGTGAGTGGCTCTATCCAACTGCAAGATGGAATAACGGGACACGTTGGCTTCGAAGGGGGCATCCGCCGCCTCAAAGGTGAGTCCGTCAATTTCCAGAGTGCGCACGCCCACGTGGTTGCCGTGCTCTTGGGGCATTATGTAAGGCACATATTCCGCCTGAGCCGTGCTGTCAAACCAATCCAGCTCCACGTGATGGCTCATATCGCAGTAGTTCTCCCACGGACCGCGTCCGAAATAGCGGAAGGACAGATCCTTTTCTTTCAGCGGGAACACAAAACCGAAGCGGGGCAACCAGCAGGTGCCCTCCCGCTTATCCGCCTTGACCGACCAGTCCATCCGACCGTCGTCGTAGATAGACACCGTCAAGGTGTACCGCAACAGCGGCATACGGGATACACCGGCCAAACTGCAACCGGCAACGATCTGTCCACCCTCCACGCGCACATCGTAGACCTTGTTGAACATACGATCCAAGTTTTCTGCACGGAACTGGTCGAAGTATTTCCACTCCTGGCGGACATACATCTCGTTATCAATGATGGCGCGATACAAGGACAGCTCCGTAGGCGCCGCCAACCTCTCACGACCGTCTATCTGTATGCTGTCAAACTGACCCAACTGCTTGGAAAACGCATACGAGAAGCGCTCGCCCTTGGCATACACGTGGAAATCGTCCTCGGTCAGTGTGGCGCAAGCGCACACCGCCTTTACTTTCTTGATGGGGACGGGAATCTCCTGCTGCAACTGGGTGATAGGCGTACCATCCGGCTCACAAAGAACCACTGTCACGGTGCACCCCAATGCACAGGAAGCGGGGAAACTCATCTCAGGAACTATGACCGCCGTTGCATAGGGAGCCGCATCCACGGTCACTGTCTTATCTTCTACGACGGTGCCGTCCACACGGAGAATGTAGCGCACCGCCTTTTCATTTAAGTCGGTAAACGCATACCAGTTTTTGATGATGATCTTACCGTCCTCATAAGTAAAACGGAAGGGCGCGTAAGTTGCCGCGATCTCACGGGTACCCGCTTTGAGAGACCGATCGTGGAAGGTCATACCGTCGCAACAGAAATTGCCGGAGTGGGTGAGTTCCTCAGGAAAATCGCCGCCGTATTTCGGCACACCATCCACCAGGACGGTGTGATCGGTCCACTCCCAGATACAGCCACCCACCAACGCGGGCAAGGAGAGAATCGTCTCCCAGTATTGCCACACGTCGCCGGGGCCGTTGCCCATGGAGTGAGAATATTCACACAGGAAAATCGGCTCGCCCTCGGTCCCCTCTTCCACCAACCGCTTCAACTCAGGAATGTTGGCGTACATGCGAGAGTACACGTCCAACTCGAATATGTTCGCCGCCGAAGCACCCTCATAATGGGTCAGGCGATCGTCGTCGCGGGCTTTGAGCCAACGGAGCATTGCCCGATGATTGCCACCATAGTCGCTCTCGTTGCCCAGCGACCAGAAGATGATGGAGGGATGGTTTTTATCCCGCTCCACCGCGCGGACCATCCGCTCCACAAAGGCTTCTTCCCACTCAGGGATGTTGGTGAGAGAACCTTCATTGCGGCCGAAGAAGCCGTCTTGCTGATTGGCGAAGCGGTTGATGGAACCATGGGCCTCCAGGTCGGTCTCCAACACCACGTAGAAGCCTATCTCATCACACCAATCGAGGAACTTGGGGGTGGGCGGATAGTGGGAGGTGCGGATGGTATTGATGTTCAGCGACTTCATCAGTCGCAGATCCGTCAGAATCTCTTCCTCAGTCATGGTCCAACCACCCACCGGAGAGGTGTCGTGGTGGTTAACGCCGCGGAACTTCACCGGCTGACCGTTGATGAGCACCTCCCGCTCGGGAGAGATGGCGATACTGCGCAGACCGGCACGGCGGCGGATGATCTCACCCGCACACTCAATTTCTAAGTCGTACAGGTACGGCTTCTCGGCATTCCACAGAATGGGATCCTTCACCGGCAGCAGCACATCCTCGCCGGAAGCCTCACCGATGAGGGCGCCCTTGTCAAACAGCCGCACCGTGAAGGGGCGGTCCGCCTTGACGCGGAATGCGTTGTTATCCACCGAGACGATGGATAGATCATTCAGGTGACCCTTGGGGCGAGACAGCAAATACACATCACGGAAGATACCATTGTGACGGAAGGCGTCCTGATCCTCCAAATAACTGCCGGCGCACCATTTCCAAACCAGAACGCGTAGGGTGTTCTCCCCCGTCCTGACGTAGGGTGTTAAATCAAACTCCGCCTGCAAACGGCTGCCTTGCGTGAAGCCGACGTATTCCCCATTGACCAACACCTTGGCACAGGAAGAAACGCCCTCCAACACCAGATAGGTCTCGCGGTCGTCATCCGCCACAGTGAAGGTGCGCTGATACCAACCGCAGGGGTTCATATCCGGCACATAGGGCGGATCGTAGGGATAAGGGTAGCACACATTCGTGTAGTTGGGATGACCGTACCCCTTCATCTGCCAGCAGGAGGGCACCTCGATGGTATCCCAAGCCGCAGGCTCTGCGGCGGCATCGCCGTTTTCGAAATACGCAAACTGCCAATCGCCGTTGAGCAGAGTGTACTCTGCCGCCCCCTCGGGAATGTAAAAACTTCTTGTGGGCAACCGATTATCGGACAAATGAGTTAGATCTTCATAAAATCGCATAGTTATCACCTCAATTGCGGGTCTGTGAACCCACACTATCTCACACTTGCTTTCATTTTAGTAAGAAAAGGTTTCTTTTTCAATAGCATATCTGTACATATTATATCAATATTCAATGATTTCGTGGAGCATAGCTATTTTTCACAAAATATACCGCTTGTTTTTAGGAATTATGTACGGCGGATGCTGTCGAAAAGATTCTTGCTTTTTTCGTCACTTTGTCTAGTTTATCCACCCTCTTTTTAGTAAAAATCCATAGGTTTCTGCGTAATGTTTTTTATCTCATTTTGCATAAATCCCAGCATGATTTGCATCACATTTTTTGCATTTTCTCGTCATATAAACCCTTCTTTTTATATCACTTTTCAATGAAAACTGCGTTTTTTATTGCAATTTTTATATTATTGTGATACACTGACAACAACGCATAAAACACTCTAAATTAGGGAAGGAGAATTGCTATGATTCTGTATTTTGTTCGTCACGGGGAGCCCATTTACGACCCCGACAGTCTGACTCCTCTCGGTCACGAACAGGCAAAAGCGCTGTCCAAGAGACTTTTAATCCATGGTCTGGACCGGGTCTACGTGTCCTCCTCCATCCGTGCACAGCAAACGGCTCAACCCACCTGCGAACTATTGCGAAAAGATCCCATCATCTGCGATTGGGCTCACGAGGACAAAGCGTACGCCGACTTCCACGCTAAGGATGAAAACGGCAAGGAAGGATGGATCTTGGAGTCCGCCCCTATGCTGGAAAAGTTCTCCGATCCCGAGGTGCTCAAACTGCGTGACAAGTGGTATACTCATCCCTATTTTGAAGGTACCGGCTATGAAGCGGGCGTTAAGCGCATCAACACCGAAGTGGACAACTGGCTGTTGGAGTTGGGCTATCGCCATGATCGGGAGACCGGTCGCTATTACCAAGTGGGTGAGCCCCCCAAGCGGGTGGCGATGTTCGCCCACTACGGCTTCGGCATGGCCTTCCTCAGTAGTGTGCTGGACATTCCTTACAACGAGTTCCTACCCCGTTTCAACATCGGTCACACCGGTATGACCGCCATCCTGTTCTACCATCACAAAAACGGAATGGTCATTCCTCAGGTGGTACAACACGCCGGTGACGGGCATCTGTACCGTGAGGGATTACTCAAAACCAACTTCTGATTCTTTGAGCAAGGATGTGTGTAACAATGAAACTTATCGGCAGTGACTTCGACGGCACCCTCAACCAAGGGGGCATTGACGAGGAAAAATTGCAAGCCATCCGCGACTGGCGTGCCGCCGGCAACAAATTCGGCGTGGTCAGCGGGCGCGGCCCGAACTTTTTGGACGAGCTCAAAGAAAAACTGGGAGACGAGTTCGACTTTTTGATCAGCTGCAACGGCGGCATCATCGCCGATGCCGACGGCAACGAGCTATACTCCGCCACCTGCGACACGGTCAACATTGAGGAGTTCTGTCGGAACGTATACCGCTGGGGCGGTCAAGTAGTGGACTTTCTGGACGATCGATATTTCAGCATCGGCTGTGACAAGGCGGTAACCCAATCGTACGATTATTCGGTGGATGACCTCCCGCCCATCACCTTCTTCTACAAGCTTTGTATGGCGTGTAAAAACCCCGACGAAGCCCGCGAGATCGCCGAAAAAATCCGTGAAACCTACGGAGATCGAGTGTATGCCATGCAGAACTGGGGTATGATCGACATTGCCCCCGCCGGCGTCAACAAGGCATCAGGTCTGCGGTGGTTGGCCAACCACTACGGCATCGCCGAGGAGAACATCATCGCCGTGGGCGACTACGATAACGACGCGGATATGATCCGCGAGTTCCGCTCCTACGCTATGGAAAACGGCAACGACTACATCAAAGAACTTGCCGATTTCATCACCCCGTCGGTGACCGAGCTCATCCGTCGGGAAATGAGTCTGTAAACACATAGAAAAGGACCTCCGCCGAAAAGCGGAGGCCCCTTCTTGTTGCGTATTATTCTACCCAAACGCCGGAAGCGTTAAAGGTGTATTTAGTGCCGCCGATGGTCAGGGTGGTACTATACACCATATAACCGTTGGCATCCAGATAATACCACTTGCCGCCATCCTGAACCCACGCACTCTTAGTCATAGAGCCGTTCTTATCCAGCCAGATCCAGCCGTAGCTGTCTTTCTTCCAGCAGTTGGTGACGGCATAGCCGTCCTCGCCCACATAGCACCAGCCCTTGCTGTCCTTGCACCAAGCATTGGTGAGCATCGCGCCGTTGGAGCCAAGATACACCCAACCCTTGGAATCCTTCTTCCATGCATTGGTCACCATATAGCCGTTCTTGTCCAAGAAGTACCACTTGCCGCCGTCCTTGACCCAAGCATTCTTGGTCATGGAACCGCTGGCATTCAGATAACACCAGCCGACACTGTCCTTCTTCCACGTATTCGTCACAGCATAGCCATCGGCGCCCACATAGCACCAACCTACCGAGTCCTTGACCCACTTATTGGTGGCCATACGACCATCCTTGTCCAGATAACACCAACCGACGGAATCCTTCACCCATTTATTGGTGACACAGTAGCCGTCACTGCCCACGTAGCACCAGCCGACCGAGTCCTTGATCCAAGCGTTGGTGGCCATCTTACCGGAAGAGGTCAGATAGACCCAGCCCACGCTGTCTTTGCGCCATTGGCTGACCTGCATATAGCCGCCCTTGGCCAAATAGTACCATCCGCCGCCGTCGTGGAGCCACTGACTTTCCAACACATAGGCATCCTTATCCTGATAGATCCAGCCCTTGCCGTCGTGGGCCCAACCGTCGGACACGCAATAGCCGTCCTTGCCGATATACCGCCATTTGGCCCCATCGCGGCGCCACGCGTCGGTGACCTTCTCGCCCAAGGAATAGAAACACCATTTGCCGTCCTCCAAGGTCCAACCTCTGAATCTGTCAACAAACTCATCATCGCCCTCGGTGGCATTCTCCTCTTCGAACAAACGAATGTTGTCAAAGAACGCTTCGCCGCCCTTGTCCAGCACCGCAAAGCCGATACGCGTCATTCCTCGGGTATTGAATCCAAAGAATAGGGAGAACCATTCCCCGTCAAAATCATCAATAAACATCATATCGAAGAAGGAAACGGGACCGCCCAGCTTATCTGCCAGCAATTTTACTTTGCCTAATCCGTCCTCCAATATCTTCATATCCATAGAGAAAATATAACGGGTATTGGGTTTAACATCCAACCATTTGATGTAGTGAATACCATTGGAGGACTCACCGCCGGTATATTTGAGTGAGGTGCCGTATTCAAAGGGCTGCTCCTCCATACTCATAAAGCCCTGATTCCAACCACCGCCGGACTGCCAATAATCCGAGTCGGGGTCGTCCATACGGATATTCTCAGTTACAGAGTACTTGTCCTCACAATAATCATCCTCTACCATGTAGTAGTAAACGGCAGAGGCCATATTCTCACTGAGATAATGCTGTCCATCCGCTGTTTTATACAACGCCAGACCGTCCACCCACATCTGACTGGACCGCCCCAGCAGACCGATGGTGATGCTGGTCTGACTGCCGCTGTTGAACTTCACACTGCGCAATGCCCAGCGATTATCCCAAGCCTTGGGACGAATCTGCTGATAATCGCGGGAGGCACGTCCATCAATTTCCGGTTGCACCATAAACTTCTGCGTACGGGGATTGAGCACACCGATGCTGGCCGCAAAGCGGTTATTCTCACTGATGTAGGGACCCTTCACCCATGTGGAGAATACATACTCGGTGTTGGGCTGTATGTCCACGGTAAAGGTGTACCATCGGTATTCGTCAACATCGGAGGAATCGAAAAACAAAGAATATTCCCCCTCAGGGGCGGTGGCATCCTTCACCACCTGCACACCATCCCGCAAGAAAGCATCGGTATTCCATTGACCGCCATCGCTGATTTCGAAACTGCCGTTATCGATCAAATTCACCGCATCCTTCATGGGGCGGTCGTTCCATTCGCCGAATTGAAGGAGAGAAATATTGGGCGCACCGGAGACGACCGCTCCGGCCGCCGGCACCGTGGGACGCGTTACCGTCTTTACATTGATTTTCACATTATCTTGCACATAGGCAACCGCATCCATAGGGCTGTTGGAGACCGACTCGGCGGTGTTGCCTTCGGCATCCCGTACCACGATCTTATAAATAGCATTGTAGGCAGTGCCGTTATCCCTGTAAGAGCACTTATTACCTTTTTTATAATCATTCTGATCTACGTTTTCCAACACCATTTTCCAGTTCTTTCCGCCGTCGGTGGAGCGCAACAGATCCATAGATACCGCCTGACGAGAGGGGATCCACTCAATGGCATCCACACCATTGACGTAGAAGAACTCCGCCGCGTCCAACGGAGCGTCTACCGCCCAATAGGTATAGCGGGCATCCAAAATGTGCTCCCGCAGGCGGAAGGCATACTCGCGGAAGTCGGTGGTAGTCACCGCATTCTTCGCCAACAAATCGTGCGTGGCTCCCTTACTATTGGGCTGCCAGCACCACAAGAAACCACCGTGCCACCCCTTCTCCCGCATATTCTTGCGGAAATTCAGGTGGGCATTAAGATAATCCTGCTCCGTGAGGTTCGTGCCGTCACCTATGTTATACTCAGTCATCAGCATCGGTGCGGTAGTATAAAAATACTCCATAGGGTCACAGTTACCGTTGTTGTCATAGCGGTTGCGTCCCATCACGTCCAGTTCCAGCTCGCTGTAAGTAGCCAGATCGTCAAAGTTGGCCGCCACCGTGCGGGCGATCCCGGGCAGTTCCTCCTTGACTACATCATTCATAGCGGTCACCAGACGCAGCATATCCTCCTTGGTTACACCGTAGGCCACGCCGTGAGAGGTGCCGGAGGTTTTGTTGCCGATGGCCGTGTCGTTCATCTCGTTCTCAATCTCATCGGTCAGGGCAATGAGCGCCACCACATCAGGGAACTCCGCCAGCACCTTACACAGAGGACGGACAAACCGCTCCACATAATGCTCGGTCACGGTAGGATTGGAATACATCTGGGTCATCATCGTCCAGGCATCGAAGCCGTAATAATCGTCTGCCGAGGAGGAGTGGAACAAGATGTTCCACATCACAGGCATACCGATCTGACGGCACATCTCCAACAAACGGCGGACGTTAGCCAGATAATCTTCTTTAATACCCACCACGTCACCGTTGTCGTCAATAATCACGCCCTCGGCATAGGCAGAACCGGCATAGGCCAGCATATTGTAGCCCATCGCTTTCAGGTTATAGATCTCTTTGTAGATCTTATTGGCACCGTAGGCATCAATGCCGACGGAATCAAACCCGTACCAACGGTTATCGATCCAGGTCTGCGCGATTTCGTTGGCGGTGAGACCCGAACCCAGATAGTTGTGGGTGAACCAAGGGTACCACACGCCCTCGATGAAGCCGTCCCGCTCCAAAATCTGCTGGTACAGCGTCTTCTCCGCGGTTACGGGAGTCGGCTCCTCTGCCGCTGCCGGCAGCAGTCCCGCCAATCCCGCCAACAGAGCCAATACGCTCAAAAAGGACAACCATTTGATATAGGATTTTCGCATAAGATCACACTCCTTTTCACAAGAAGATTATATCGTAAAAGAGAGAGCGCCGTCAATAGTTTGTTGTGTAAGAGGATAGAAGGACTAACCCCTTTGCGGTGCCCGAAATTCGCTCCCCTCGCTATCGCTCGGCGAATTTCGACCGCGGCGCCAACCCCTGCTCGCTGCATCCGCCACCGGCGGCGCTCGCAGGCGTTGCCCGGCACGCTCCGCGTGCCTCGGGTTCTCCTACTCTTGCCAAAACAAAAAGCACACCTCACGGTGTGCTTTTTGTTTTGGCAGGGGCAGAAGGACTTGAACCCTCGGCACGCGGTTTTGGAGACCGCTGCTCTACCAACTGAGCTATACCCCTATATGGGCGGGCGCCGCGTACGCGGGCCGCTATGTGAACAGACCGAAATGGTCTGAGTGGACACTGGTGGGCCTTCAGGGACTTGAACCCGGGACCGACCGGTTATGAGCCGGTTGCTCTAACCAACTGAGCTAAAGGCCCATATGACAAAGTCGTCAGTCACGAACAATATTCTACCACAAAATCTCCCATTGTCAAGCCTTTTTTCGTTTCCTTTTACAAAATTATTGGGAAGCCTCCGTCGTCACGGGCAAATACCGACGCATCACTCGAATACAGAGGGGAATCGCCGCCGCAGAGGTGAAAATATCCGCCAAGGGCAGCGCCAGCTGCACTCCCAACACGGGAGAGACCTCGGGCAAGCACCACTGTACCAAGAAGGGCAGACCGACCACCAAGGGGATGAAAAACAATCCCTGCCGCGCCATAGACAAGAAGCTGGCAGGCACCACCCGTCCGATGGTCTGCATCAGCATCGTGGACATAGCAAACCACGCCGTCAGCGGAAAGCTGACGCACTGCAATCGCAAAGCCACCGCGCCCTGCGTCAGCACCGCCTCATCGGTGCTGAACAGCCGCACCAGCTGAGGCGCGAACACAAATCCCGCCGCCGATGCCACCACCAGCAGAGCCGTGCCCAGCTTGACACAGAACCAAAAAGCCTGACGCACCCGCTGATACAGTCCGGCGCCGTAATTGAAACCGCAGACAGGCTGAAATCCCTGACCGAAACCGAGAATGGCCGCAAAGGCCAGATGCATAATGCGGCTGGCCACCGACATAGCGGCAATGGCCGCGTCGCCGCCGAAACGTCCCGCCATCAGATTAAGGGCAATGGTAGCCAAGCTGGCCAATGCCTGCCGACACAGAGATGGAAAACCGCCGCGAAAGATCTCGCACACATCGCTCCAACGCAGGCGGAACAAGCGGGGGCGGATGCGCAGGTTATCCCCGCGAAAACACCCCGTAAGCAACAAGACAAAGCTCACTATCTGGCTGATAACGGTCGCCCACGCGGCACCCACTACCCCCATTTCGAGCACAAAAATAAAGATGGGGTCTAAGATAATATTCAGCACACCGCCGATTCCGATGCCGATCATACTGTAAAAGGCGCTCCCCTGAAACCGCAACTGGTTATTGAGGGTCATGGCCGCCGTCATAAAGGGCGCACCCAACAAGATGACCCGCAAATAGTCCCTTGCATAGGGCAAAATAGTGTCGGTAGAGCCTAAAAAGCGCGCCAAAGGATTCAAAAACAGCAGGCCCAGCCCGCTGATGACACATCCTACGAACAGGGACGAGAAAAAGCCTACCACCGCCATCTGTTCTGCCTTGTCCCGCTGTTGCTGACCCAGCATACGGGACACAAAATTGCCGGAGCCCTGCCCGAAGAAAAAGCCGCAGGCCTGAATAATGGCCATCAGGGAAAACACCACCCCCACCGCACCGGTGGCGCTGGTATTGTCCAGTTGTCCCACAAAAAAGGTGTCCGCCATATTGTAGATGGAGGTGATGAGCATCGACACCACCGTCGGCACCGCCAGCCGACCGATCAGACGTCCCACGGGAGCGGTGGTCATACGTATAAACTTTTCCTGCTGCTCCACGTAGGATACCTCCTTACAGTTCGATAATGCGATACACGTTGTCCTCACCCTCGCACATCGCCGCCAGAGTGAGATACGGAATG
This sequence comes from Acutalibacteraceae bacterium, assembly GCA_045659145.1. Lineage (GTDB taxonomy): Bacteria > Bacillota > Clostridia > Oscillospirales > Acutalibacteraceae > UBA5905. The sequence goes on from JAZOWI010000023.1 coordinate 64,982, forward strand.
CCGTCCAGCACCTGCTCGGATCCCCAGTGATAGTGACCCTGCCACACCGCCTTCACCTTGCCGGAACGGGCGATGATCTCACGCACCGCTTCGGCATTTTTGATGATGTGGTGACGCTCCACCGTGGGGTCCAGATTCTCGTGCACCAGCACGATACAGTCACCTTGGGCCTGCTCTAAGGTCTGCTCCAAGTAGGTCACCTGCTCCGGCGGGAGATTAGCGTCGGTCCAATCCACGCCGGCGATATCAAACCGCACCAGACTGCTGCGATAGTTGGCATCCAACACAATAAAGGTATACCCACCCATCTTCACCGTATACGGGGGGATCTCGCCCCCTACCTCGGCCATTAGTTCCTCGGCGGACAGCATCAGGTAGTCGTGGTTACCGGGCACCAGATAGAAAGGCAGACCGTAGGAGCGGATAAGCGCCATCTCCTCTTTGAGACACTCCAAAATACTCTCGCGGGTGTCCCCCGTATCGTGGTCGGTCAGGTCGCCCAAACAAAAGCAAACATCCACCTCAGCCGCCTGAAAAGCCTCCATCGCCTCCCGAATCTTTCCCAAGGACAAGGCGGGGCGGCGGTTGCCGTTAATGCAATCCGCCCGACAGAAATGGGAATCCGTAAACAATCCTACTTTCATTTTTCTCGCCCCTGTTGTTTCATCGCACAACGAATACCGCTGCAAAATCTTTTTATAGCTTCGATAGACCAGCCCTATCCCCACCGTACACGCAAAAACCAGTAGAACCACACCGACTATGGGATGCACCAAAAAGCCCAAACCCGTCACCACAAAGCCTGCCGCATACTTTTTGTACAGTGCGGCCATCTCACGGTTGTAGGCAGAGACGTCGGTTACTTTATCTTTCAGCGACGCGTCTCCGCTCCAAAAGGATATAGGGTCTTTTCCGTTTACATTATATTTGGCGATGACCCAAAAGGGAATCGCGCACAACAAACAAGAGAGTAAAGCAATGATGCGTCCGGGCATAGTGTTCTCCTCTATTCTTTCCGCGTCAAGCTAACGATACACTCCACATGTTCCGTGTGGGGAAACATATCCACCGGCTGAATCTTCTTGACCTTATAGCCGTTTTTTACGAGAAAAGTCAGATCGCGGGCCTGAGTTTCGGGATTACAGGAAATATACACCACCCGTTTCGGAGCCAGCGTGACCAAACATTTCAGAAAATCCAGGCTGGCGCCTGCCCGAGGCGGATCCATAATCACTACGTCGTATTTAGTGCCCTTGCGCGCCGCTTTCACCATAAAGCGCCCCGCATCGTCCTCATAGAACTCGATATTGTCCACGCCGTTGAGGGCGGCGTTCTCCTTGGCATCCTTAACGGCGTCGCCGTTCAGCTCCACGCCCACCACCCGTTTGGCCTTGGGGGAAGCAATAATGCCGATGGTGCCGGTGCCGCAATAGGCGTCCAGCACCGTTTCCTCGCCCGTCAACTGGGCGAAATCCAGTGCTTTCTTATACAATATCTCGGTCTGGATGGGGTTGATCTGATAAAAGGCCTTGGGGGAAATGCGAAAGCGGAAGCCGCACAGATCCTCCTCGATATAGCCGCTGCCGTACAGCACACGGCTCTCCTCGCCCAGCAGCAAACTGGTGCGCTTGTTGTTGACGTTCTGCACCACCGTGGTGATTTCCGGATGACGGGTCAGTAGGGCGTTCACAAAGGACTCCTCTTTGGGGAAATCCATCACAGAAGTAACCAGCACCACCATGATCTCGCCGCTGGAAAAGCCTCTTTTAATCAGAACGTGGCGAAGAAACCCCTTCATCGTCCCATCGTTGAAGGCTCGCAATTTGAAACTTTTCAGCAGTTTGCGCACGGTGACAATGATCTCGTCCGCTTTCTCGTCCTCGATCAGACAGCGGTCCACAGGGACGATCTTGTGGGTGGAGGACTGATAAATGCCGGAAATGATCTCGCCGTGCCGCTCGCCGAAGGCCGCCTGCACCTTATTGCGATAATGATAGGGATGCTTCATCCCGATGATCTCGTCCACGTGGCGGTATTTGCCCAGCAGCTTGATCACCTTGACCTGCTTAAAGCTGAGCTGCCGCTCATAGCTCATATTCTGCAATTGACATCCGCCGCACTTTTTCGCGTGGGGACACTTTATGGTATGTTCACTCATAGCTCCCTCTGTTTATCTTTCTTTCGTCAACGACGCCACATTCTCCACGTGGGCGGTACGGGGAAACAGATCCACCGGCTGTACCCACTGGGTGCGATAGCCCTTCTCGGCAAACAGGCGCAGATCCCGCGCCAGAGTGGCGGGATCGCAGGATACGTAGACCACCCGCTCCGGCGCCATCTCTGCCACGGTATCAATGAGATCGGGGGAACAGCCTTTGCGGGGCGGATCCAAAATGACCACATCGGGATGGGTGCCTTCCTTTTTCAGTTGTGCCGCCGCCTGCACCGCATCGGCGCAGATAAAGCGGGCATTGCGAATGTGATTGGCGGCGGCATTCCGTCGGGCATCCCGCACCGCCGCCTCCACCACCTCCACACCGATGACGCAACCGGCGGTGTGAGCCATGGAAAGGCCGATGGTGCCGGTGCCGCAATACAGATCCAGCAGGGTCTCCTTGCCGGTGAGGCCTGCTGCCTGCGCCGCCAGACGGTACAGCTTCTCCGTCTGGGCGTGGTTGACCTGATAGAAGGAATGGGGGGACAGACGGAAATGCAACCCGCACAGCCGATCCACAATGGAATCGGCTCCCCACAGGGTGATATTGCGACTGCCCAAGATCACGTTGGTGCGGTCGGGATTGATGTTCACGGTCAGGCTCACCAGCGCCGGCGCCGCCTGCTGCATCAGATCCACCAAGGTGTCCACCTGAGGCAATTGCCCCTTGGTGCACACCAGACACACCATCATCTCACCGGTCACCGCCGCCTGACGGATGTAGATATGCCGCACCAGACCCGTGTGCCGCTCCTCATCATAGGCCGCGGCACCGCTTATTCGCATCCACTGATCCACCGCATCCAGCACGGCGGCATACCCTTCCGGTTGTAAGCGGCAATCCCGACAGGGGATGATCCGATGACTGCGGGGCGCAAAAAAGCCGATGAGAGGGCCATTCTCCCCCTTTGCTACGGGGAACTGGGCCTTGTTGCGGTAGCGATCGGGATGATCGCCGCCGATAAGCGGCAGCACCGGTGCCTCCACAGCACCCACGCGGCGCATGGTGTCCTGCACCCAATTTTGCTTATAGCGGCACTCCGCCTCGTAGGTGATATGCCGCCAGTTGCATCCGCCGCAGCGGCCGAAGGCGGGGCAATCCACCCGGGGCAACCGATCGGGAGAGGGCTCCAACAACTCTTCTAACTTACCAAATGCATGGTTTTTCAGCACCTTCACAATACGGCAGATCAGCCGATCCCCCAGCGCGGTGCCGGGAATGAACACCACAAAACCGGGGGACGGATACTCCTCGGATACATACCGTGCCACACCGCTCCCCTCGCCGGTGACACCGGTGACGGTCAGTTCAATGAGCTGATTCTTTTTCAGCATACCTCTCTCCTCCTCTCCTTACTTGGTTGCGCAAAAAAGAGCGGGTGCCCGTGGACACCCGCTATTGGTCTTATTTCTTTTCCGGAAAAACCACCATACCGCCGAATCGCTCGGGGCGTTTGATGTGGTTCCACGCGTCATAGGCCGTGCGGCTCTCCGCCTCTTCCATCAGGACCTCTTCGTCCTGCTCCGGCTTCTGTCCCACAATGCGGTACAGACGACCGTCATACTGGAATCGGTATACACCGTTGCCGATAGTGTGCTCGCCCAAGGTGAAAAACTCACGGGGGGCACGACCATGGTGTCTGTTATTTCCCATTCCTGTACTCCTTTTTATTCCTCTGCCAATTTCAGCGCCTGCAAGATCAGCTGCACCGACTTGTCGATGCCGAAACGACCGGAGTTCACGCTCAGATGATAGTTCTTGCGGTCACCCCACACCTGATCGGTGTAATACTCATAATGGCGGGCACGGGTGCGATCCTTCTCGCGGATATACTGCTCCACACGGCGGCCGTCCACTCCGTAAAGCTCCACGCACCGCTTAGCGCGCACGTCCATATCCGCGTGAATGAACACACTGAACAGATCCGCCTCATCCCGCAGGATGCAATCCGCGCACCGACCCACGATCACGCAAGGGCCCTGTGCCGCCAGATTCTTGATGGCATTGCTCTCGGCAATATGTAACTGATCGGACACGGACTTGTCATTAGCATAGTGATAGCCGCCGGTGGCCAAATTAAACAGCAAACTGCTGATAAACTTCTGCTCCTCGTGCTTAATAAAGTCCTCAGAGAGACCGCTGTTCTTGACGGCTTCGTCTACAAATTGTTTGTCATAAAAGGGAATACCCAACTCGGCGGCCACTCGTTTACCGATCTCGCTGCCCGCGCTGGCATATTCACGACTGATTGCGATCACTCTGTTCTTGCTCATACATTTCTCCCCTACACCATAGAAAAAGACCTTTTTGCCTTATTACTATAATTTTACTCGATGACTTTTTGCTTGTCAATCTTGATAAACAATATATTTTATTAATTAAGGGAGAAATTTATGCCCATTTCTTGTGGATTGTGCCAAATCAGGATACTTTCAGTTGCAGGCGGAACTTATCCGCGATCATTGCAATAAACTCCGAGTTGGTAGGTTTGCCTCGTTCATTATGGATGGTATAGCCAAAATAAGAGGTAAGGGTATCCACGTCGCCTCGATCCCACGCCACCTCAATGGCGTGTCGGATAGCCCGCTCCACGCGGGAGGAGGTAGTGCCGTGCATCTTTGCCACCGCAGGATACAGCCGCTTGGTGACCGCATTAATGATCTGCCCGTCCTCAATGGCCATCAGGATGGCATCCCGCAGATAGCGATAGCCTTTGATATGCGCCGGCACACCGATCTGATGAATGATCTCGGTGACCTGCATCTCCAGATTGGACTCTTCTTCACGGGGAAGTGCCGCGCGGGCAGTAAGGACCGGCTCACTGCATAGGGTCAGGATGCGCTGGGCCATAGCCGCCGCATCAAAGGGTTTGAGAAAATAATAATCCGCCCCCGCCGCCATGGCTTCCCGTTCCAGCGCCGGATTGTCAAAGGCGGACATCACCATCATCCGCGGACGGCGGGGCAGACGCATTCCTTCCAGACTACTGAGCACCCCCAGCGCATCCAGCCGCGGCAGAAACAGATCCATCAACACCACGTCCGGTTGCTGTGTTGTAAGCGCTTCCAATACCGCTTTTCCGTCCTTTTCCGTCATCGTTACATCCAGTCCGTGGGCCTTCATCACGTTGGCACAAGGTATGGCAAAATATTCACTGTTATCTGCTAATAGGACACTGATTTTTCCACTCATGATACTCTCTTTCTCCTTCTTTTGATTTGCCGGCGGGATTATCTTATCATAAATGGCAAAAAATGGCAATAGTAAAAATGACAAATAATGGTATTTTTTATCGACACTATTCGACAAGTTTGCGAAACAAATAAGACGCCGACGAATCTCGTCGGCGTCAAATACCCTCGCTTATTTTGTGAGCAGTTCTTCCAGTTGTTCCTCGGTCTGGACACCCACCACCATATCGGTGAGCTTGCCCTCTTTGAGCACCACCAAGGTAGGGATGCTCTGAATGCAGAAGGCGGTAGCCAATTCCGGCTGCTCGTCCACGTTCACCTTGCCCACCACCACCTGAGGGTGGCTGTCGGCAAAGGCATCCACAATGGGGCCCATCATCTGGCAGGGACCGCACCACGTAGCCCAAAAGTCAATCAGCACCGGTGCTGTGGCTTGCAGCACCTCCTGTTCAAAATTGTCGGCGGTAATCGTTAATACGGACATATCTCATTTCTCCTTACTCTTTACTTTTATAATACAGCATACAATGGCAATAGCCCTCAAAGTCAGGATCCGCGATCTGTTCACGGAACTCCTTGCAGATGCACTTAAACTCCTCTGTCTTGGGCAGGCGGCAAGGGCAGTACCCATCCTTTGCTTTGAGACCCGCCTTGATGCGCTCCACGATCTCTTTGTTTTCGTTCAGTCTCACTGCCATTGGTATCACCTCTTTCTCAGTAGATTATACTATATTTCTGCCGATTATGCAAGAAAAAAGGTCTGCGGCACATCCGCAGACCTTTTCGTTTTGTATTAATAGAACAGTTTTTCTTCAAGATAAGCCTTCAGCTCGCTGATGGGCACACGCACCTGCTCCATGGTGTCGCGGTCACGGACGGTGACGGCGTTGTCCGCGGGGGTATTCTCGTCGCCCACGGTCTGGAAGTCCACGGTGATGCAGTAGGGGGTGCCGATCTCGTCCTCGCGGCGATAGCGCTTGCCAATGGAGCCGGCATCGTCGTAGTCCACCATAAAGTACTTGGACAGCTCCGCCTGGATCTC
>JAZOWI010000024.1:0-20774 GCA_045659145.1 Acutalibacteraceae bacterium
ACCATCTACACAAAAGGAAAAGACCAACCCAGACGGGTTGGTCTTTTCCTTGGCTGTTCCGAACCATTTAGATGCCAAGTTATATTTCGTCTTTTAAGCGCTCAATTCTGTTAGAACATCTCCATTTACACTCTCTGACTACTTGCATAAATTCAAGTTCGCCGTTTTCCTTTAAGTGTTCTTGCAAATACACTAGCCGTTCCCATAAGACATACATAAACCTTAATTCTTGTTGTTTGTTTTCAAATTTCATAACTGCCACCACCTTTCTTTTTGGTAACAGCAATTATACACAGAAATAATTATAAGTCCAGAGAAATTTAACCGTGCCATGCATAATACATCCCTTGAGAATCCAAAGAAGCTAAATTATCTTTGTTAATCCACGGATATTTCTCTGCTGCAACTTTTTGGGCATCAATTTTTAATGTTTCTGTTTTTACATCCCAATTCGGATAATAGATTTTCCAAAGAACATCATCACGCACTTGAATAACATACTGTGATACTCTATCAATATCCGTTCCTGAAAGGTTGGGTATAGAGTTCATCAACTTATTATCAAGTGGCATTTCAAATTTTCTGCCCCGCTCCAACGAGCGCTTTAAGGCAAGGTTTAAAACCTTATAATTCTCTAAAATATCTTCTTGAGTTTCAAATTTGGCGTTGCGGTCAAGAATAGGATTTTTTATTTCTTCAACCACTATTGTGCCTATATGATATTTTCCCTCATACAATTCAATTTTGCGACCAATCCATAATGTATATGGATACACATTCGGTGTTAAGAAGTTCACAAAACAACGGTGTGGCTGTTCATAAAGCATGTCATTTCCGTCAAGCGTCTGAAAGCAAAGTGAAGTTAAATAATCTTCTTGAATCGCACAGCACCCACGATAATTTTTGCCAAAAGGATTTTTTGAGTGTCTTGTGTTTGTAACAACTACTACTGCATCTGGATTGTTTAAGTCTATAGGAGTTATTTTCTCCTTTGCAATTCTCAAAAAACGAAACATAACCTCACCACCTTTATTTAATTATAACATAAAATCATAAATCAAACAAGATGTATGTGGTTTCGGTCGTTTGAATCCATCTTGACGGAGATTTTTATATCCGTCTGCGAAGCAGACACCGAACTTCTTACCTCTTCACTATTATTTATTACTTTCCAAAAATCCGAGTATATAAGAGAAAAGTGAAGAGTGAAGAGGTAATAGTGAAAAAGTAAAAATCCCCGTACTTTCGTACGAGGATTTTTGGTGGGAGAGGGTGGATTCGAACCACCGAAGCTGAAAGCAGCAGATTTACAGTCTGTCCCCTTTGGCCACTCGGGAACTCTCCCAAATCCAACGACAGTTACTATAACACATCCGTTTCTCTTTGTCAAGGGTAAAAAAGCAGATTTTCCAATGTTTTTTTGCATCTCGCAAAGCAAAACGGAAACAGAAAAATACAAAATATCTCTTGACGGCGGGGGAGAAACTTGGTATACTGTGTCTGTTCTGCGGAATATGCTACTGTGGCTCAGCAGGTAGAGCAGCTCACTCGTAATGAGCAGGTCGTCCGTTCGAATCGGATCAGTAGCTCCAAAAAGAGACCAACCCACGTGGGTTGGTCTTTTTCTTTTTCCAACATCTACCGCTTATGTTTTTGTCCCGCGGGGACAACCTATGGTCAGAGTGAACGGTGCACTGTACCGGTCACTCCGGTCGGCACCGTTAAAACCTCTGTCAGGTGGAATGGCGAGGGCTCATTCCGGAGCACACGGAGTGTTGGGTGTTGACCTTGCCGCATTTCGGCACAGCCGCTTCGGGGGTCCTCCCGAGGCGGCTTGATTTTTGTCTTTTTTTCTGTTATAATAAGTAAAATAGCAAGAAAAGAGGTCGCCCAATGGAGAGAATTGCCAGCTTCTGCATCAATCACGACACGCTGGTGCCGGGGATGTATCTGTCCCGTGTGGACGGGGATGTGTTTACCTATGATGTGCGGTTTGTCCGCCCCAACACCCCGCCCTATCTGCCCACGGATGCTATGCACACTATTGAGCATCTGGTGGCCACCTACGTGCGCAACAGCGACTGCAAAGAGGGCATCCTCTATTTCGGTCCTATGGGGTGCCGCACGGGTTTCTATTTCCTCACCCGCGGCGTGACCCACGGGGATGCCATTCGCCTGATGCGGGAGGCGCTGGCCTTCACCGCCGCCTATGAGGGGGTCATCCCCGGGGCATCGGCGGTGGAGTGCGGCAACTGGCAGGATCACGACTTGGAGGGGGCCAAGCGCTGGGCAGCCACGATGCTGCCGGTGTTGGAGGGGCATACCGAGGAGCAACTCACGTATCCGGTTTGATTATATTATGCTAGAAAAGAGGTGATGGCGATGGCATCCGAACAGCAGAATAAACCCACAGTGAGTGAGGCGCTATATCGCTATCACTACGGCCTCGGCCTGTATGCGGTGCGCCTGATGCGCCACTCTTGGCGACACTTTCTGCGCTTGACCGCCAAGCCGCGGCGATTGGTGCGGTATTGGTGGGCCCGTCGGGTGGTGCGTCCTGTGCACCGTTTTCTCCATCAGCAACAACTGCTCCGCGAGCGACTGGTCTCGGGTTTTCAGGAATTGGGTGCCGCCGCGCGGGATAAAGAGAATTCCTTCTTCTCCTGCTTTTTCGGATTGTGTCGGGGCGCGGTGCGCCATTACAGCGCCTCTCTCACCGCCATCGGTCGCCTGGTGGGCCCCATTGTGGGCGCGGCGGCACTGGCAGTGACGGTGCTGTTGTGGAGCAGTACCCCCTTCTGTCTGCAACTGACCTATCACGGCAATATGTTGGGGGTTATTGACAATGCCGCCGTATACGATGCCGCCGCCGGTCTGGCACGAGGACGCGTCATCAATGCGGACAATTCTTTTTCTGTGGATGCGGTGCCTGTATTCTCTATGACTATGCAGAAGGGGCAGACCGCTCTGAGTGAGGCCGAGGTGTGCGACGCCATTCTGCGCACCTCCGGCAATTCCATTGCCGAGGGCACGGGTGTGTATGTGGGCGGTTCTTTTATGGGTGCTTTGGAATCCCACGAGGAAATGGAGGGGTTATTGCAGAGCATTTTGGAGGCGCATTACGATAAGAACGACCCCGATCAGCGGGCAGACTTTGTGCAAAAAACAGAAGTCGTAGATGGGTTATTCCCCATTTCCACCGTGTTCGATACAGAGGCCCTTCGGGAGCGCCTCACCGCCAAAAAGGTGACCGAGCGCACCTATATGGTGCAGGCGGGGGATACAGCCGGCTTCATCGCCCGCAAGAACGATTTGACCGTGGCGGAGCTCATGAAGCTCAACCCCCACCTCGCCGACAGCAACAAATTGCAGATCGGCGACCATTTGGTCATCGAGCGGGGAGAGAACTTCCTGCAAGTGGCGATGATCAAGACCGTTCGGTATACCGAGTCCATTGATTACAACACCCAGACGGTGTATCGGGACGACAAGCCGGTGACCTATTCCAAGGTGACCACCAAGGGGCAGGAAGGCAGTCAGGATGTGGTGGCAGAGGTCTCCTATGTAGACGGAGCCGAGACCGGCACCAAGATCGTTAGCACCACCGTCACCAAGCAGCCGGTTACCAAAGTGGTGGAAAAAGGCACCAAAAAGGTGTACTCTTCCGGCGGCACGGTGATCGAACAGGGGGACGGCATCGCCACCGGCAATATGGTGTGGCCGGTGCCCGTGTGTCATAACGTGTATCAGAAGTTCCACCGCGGTCATCTGGCCATTGATATCAGCAGCGGTCCTATTCCCGTGTTCAACAAACCCTGTATTGCCGCAGACGGCGGCACGGTGGTGTATGCGGGTTGGTATTATGGCTATGGTTATTACGTGAAGATCGATCACGGCAACGGATTGTATACCACATACAGTCACCTAAACTCCCTTGGCGTGGTGAAGGGACAGCAGGTCACCCGCGGTCAGGAGATCGGCCGTATCGGTAACACGGGATATTCCCAGGGTCCTCACCTGCATTTTGAGGTCATTAAAAACGGCGTGAAGGTGAACCCCCTGAATTATGTAACACCGTAAAGAGAAAGAACAGTCTCGCCTTTGTGAGACTGTTCTTTTTTTGGCATAAAGCGGTTATTGGACCGAAAAAGTGGTAAAAACCTTATAAAAGTAATGGAGAAACAAGTGAAAAATCGGATGGCTTTTCAGCCATTTCTACCAAACTTTCGGCCAATGTCTTGCTATTTTGCCGAAAAACAGGTATAATGCAAGAGGTGCCGCAAAGCACCCCTGCTCTTTTGACGGTTTGTTGTGAGAGCAGATTCTATTTGATGTATGAAAGGAGGGACGGCATGAACGGCTCTCAAAAAGAACCCTTGTTGGATGTAGGGCAGAAACTTTATCGCTTTTTTTACGGCTTGGGTCTGCACGCGGTGCGCCTGATGCGTCGAGGGAGACGGACTTGGAAGCGCTTCACCCGCCGTCCTCGCCGTTTGATCCGTTATTATTGGTTGCGCCTGGCGGTGCGACCGGTGCATCGTTTTTTTCACCGCTTCGGGCGTATGTTCGGGCGGATCCCCAACGGATTTGCTGAGCTGGGCACCGCCGCCCGCAAGAATGTGGTATCGGTGATACCCTGCTTTTTCCGTTTGGTGGGTCGCGCCTTCACCCATCATAGCGAGGCCTGGTTTTCCGTGGGCCGCATTGTGGGTCCCGTGGCTGCCGCCGCGGTGCTGTTTACTACCGTTACCTCTTGGATGCAGACCGGCTTTGTGCTGAATGTTACCTATCGCGGTAACGATTTGGGCGTTATATCCAACGCGGTGATCTACGACGAGGGCGCTTCAATGGCGTTGGATCGGGTCACCAACGAGGATAACTCTTTCTCGGTGGATCCGGTGCCGATATTGGAAATGACCATCCGCCGCGGGCAGACGGCGCTCACCCAATCTCAGATGTGCGATGCTATCCTGCGTACCTCGGGCAACTCCATTGCCGAAGCCACGGGTCTGTATATTGACGGGCGTTTCATCGGCGCGGTGGAGGATCGGGACAAGATGCAGGCGGTGCTGGACGCCATGATGGAGGGGCATTACGATAAAAACGACCCCGATCAGCGGGCAGAGTTTGTGCAGAAGGTGGATATGGCGGACGGTTTGTTCCCCATCTCCACGGTTAAGGATGCCTTTGAAATGCAGGGCAAGCTCACCAGTCAGACGGTGGTGGATCGCACCTATACGGTGCAGGCGGGGGATACCTTGTCCACCATTGCCGTCAAGCACGATATGACCACGGCAGAATTGCGGGCGATGAATCCCGCCTATGCCAATACCGACGACATCCGGATCGGGGCCGTGTTGTTGGTACAACGAGCCCAGACCTTCTTGCAGGTCAAGGTGCTCAAAACGATTCGCTACACCGAGACTATCGACTATAACACTCAGACTGTGTATCGGGATGATAAGCCGGTGACCTATTCCAAGGTGACCACCAAGGGACAGGAAGGCAGTCAGGACGTGGTGGCGGACATTACCTATATCGACGGCTTTGAAACAGGCCGCAAGATCGTCAGCACCACCGTGACCAAGCAACCGGTCACCAAGGTGGTGGAGCGGGGCACCAAAAAGGTGACCTCCTCCAGCGGCTCTACCATTGTGCAGGGAGACGGCGTGACCCACGGCAATATGCTGTGGCCGGTGCCTGCCTGCCACAGTATGTCCCGTGGCTATTTCCGCGGTCACTACGCACTGGATATTGCCAACGGCCCCGTGCCGGTATTCGGCAAGCCGGCGGTGGCGGCAGACGGCGGCACGATCATTCAGGCGTCCACCGGCTGGAACGGCGGCTACGGCAACGTGGTGAAGATCCAGCACGCCAACGGCCTTGTTACGGTATATGCGCACCTGAGTTCCATCAAGGTGGTGAAGGGTCAGCAGGTCACCCGTGGTCAGACTATCGGTCTGGTGGGCTCCTCCGGTCGCTCTACCGGTCCCCACCTCCACTTTGAGGTGATCAAAAACGGCGTCAAGGTCAACCCCCTCAACTATGTGAAACCTTAGGGTAGAGAAACAAAACCGAAACGGAGTTCGGATTTGTCACTCTACCCTAACAGGAAAACACCGAACAACATCGCGTTGTTCGGTGTTTTTTTGCGCCTGCAAAAAAGACACCAGAAAATTCACAACTTTCTCTTTATTTTTTCATTTATATGTGGTAAGATATTATAATCTATAAGTATGCGCTTTTTTAAGGAGGGACACGTATGGAGATGGATCTGGAGAATCGGTTGGTATCTACCGAGTATCTGCCGGAGGACGACGGAGACAATCCGTTGCGCCCCCGTACCCTGCGTGAGTACATCGGTCAGGAAAAAGTAAAAGAGAATCTGTCGGTGTTTATCGATGCTGCCAAGCTGCGGCGGGAAGCGCTGGATCACGTGCTGCTGTACGGCCCTCCCGGATTGGGAAAGACCACCCTGGCTGCCATCATTGCCAACGAGTTGGGGGTTAATTTCCGCATTACCTCGGGACCTGCCTTAGAGCGTCCCGGCGATCTGGCGGCGCTGCTGACCAATATGGAGGAGGGGGACGTGCTCTTCATTGACGAGATCCACCGTCTGCCCCGCACCGTGGAGGAGATTCTGTACCCTGCTATGGAAGATTTCTCCATTGATATTATGCAAGGCAAGGGTCAGGGTGCTATGTCCATTCACCTGCCCTTACAGCATTTCACCCTGATCGGTGCCACCACCCGTGCGGGTCAGTTGTCCGCCCCTCTGCGGGATCGATTCGGTGTCATCGCCCGCTTGGAGCTGTATACTCCCGAGGAGTTAGCCCGTATCGTGGCCCGCAGTGCCAAGATTCTGGAGGTTCCCTGCGACTCACAGGGCGCGTTGGAGATTGCCACCCGTTCCCGCGGCACCCCCCGTATCGCCAACCGTATGCTCAAACGAGTGCGGGATTTTGCGGTGGTGCTCAACGAGGGTAGGATCGATCGTCAGACCGCCCGACAAGCCTTAGACCGTATGGAAGTGGATGCGCTGGGATTGGATATGGTGGATCGCCGTCTGTTGGAGGCTATGATTCGTCACTACAACGGCGGTCCCGTGGGTTTGGACACCTTGGCGGCGGTCATCGGTGAGGAGTCGGTGACCATTGAGGATGTGTACGAGCCGTATTTGATGCAGCTTGGTTTCATCAACCGTACCCCGCGGGGGCGGGTGGTGTTGCCGGCAGCCTATGCCCATCTGGGATTGGAGCCCAACGGGCAAACGATGTTTTAAGATAGAGGATGACGTATGCGAGCAACAGATACATGGAAAGACTATGAATTGTTAGACGCTTCCGGCGGAGAGCGGTTGGAGCGATGGGGGGATATACTCCTCATTCGTCCCGACCCGCAGATCCTGTGGGATACCCCTAAGAAGGATCACCGATGGCGGCAGGCCCACGCCCGCTATCATCGGTCGAATACCGGTGGCGGTCAGTGGGAGCGGTATCGCCCCATCCCCGACAGTTGGCAGATCGCTTACGGCGACTTATTGTTCGCCCTTAAACCTATGGGGTTTAAGCACACGGGCCTGTTCCCCGAGCAGGCGGTCAACTGGGATACGATGGCGGCGCTGATTAAGAAAGAGATTCGCCCCGTGCGGGTGCTGAATCTCTTTGGCTATACCGGCGCGGCTACTTTGGCTTGTGTGGCGGCAGGGGCCCACGTGACCCACGTGGACGCCTCCAAGGGTATGGTGGCTTGGGGCAAGGAGAATGCCGTGGCCTCTGGTCTGGCAGACCGTCCTATGCGTTGGTTGGTGGACGACTGCGGCAAGTTTGTGCAACGGGAGTTGCGCCGTGGCAACACCTACGACGGCATTCTGATGGATCCCCCGTCCTACGGGCGGGGACCCGGCGGAGAAGTATGGAAGCTGGAAGAACAGATCTATCCTTTGGTAGCGGAGTGTGTCAAGCTTTTGTCCGACGATCCGTTGTTTTTCCTGATCAACTCCTATACCACGGGACTTTCCCCGTCGGTGATGCAGTATGTGCTGGGCGCCCTGCTTCCCAAGGGGATCGGCGGCACTCTTTCAGCGGACGAGATCGGTCTGCCGGTGACGGCATCCGGCTTGGTGTTGCCCTGCGGTGCCACCGCTATGTGGCACAAATAGATGGTAGACGTTAGACGGTTAGATAATAGAAAGCTGGATACTAGATGGAGGCGGTTGGATGCCTATGTTGAGAGCGGAGCAGGTCCGCTTTGATTATGTATATGAAAACGAAGCGCCCCAGTCGGTGCTTCGGGGCATTGATCTGACGGTGGAAAAGGGTAGCTTTGTGGCACTGTTGGGTCACAACGGCTGTGGAAAGTCTACCTTAGCCAAGCACTTCAATGCTATTTTGCTGCCTACGGGCGGTCGAGTGTTGGTGGAGGAGATGGACACCGCCGACGATCAAAACACCTATCCTATCCGCCGTCGGGTGGGCATGGTGTTGCAAAACCCTGACAACCAGTTGGTGTCCACCATCGTGGAAGAGGACGTGGCCTTCGGCCCCGAAAATCTGGGATTGGAGCCCGCCGAGATCCGCCGTCGGGTGGATGAGGCGTTGGCGGTGGTGGATATGACGGAGTATCGGGATCACTCCCCTCACAAGCTGTCCGGCGGACAGAAGCAGCGCATCGCCATTGCCGGTGTGCTGGCGATGCATCCCGACTGTTTGGTGCTGGATGAGCCCACCGCAATGCTGGATCCTCAGGGACGGCAGGAGGTGCTGGACACCGTGTGCCGCCTGAATCGGGAGCAGGGGATGACCGTTATCCTGATCACCCACTACATGGAAGAGGCCGCCTTGGCGGACCGTGTGGTGGTGATGGATGAGGGCCGTGTGCTGGCAGACGGCACCCCCCGCACTATCTTTGCGGATGTGGATAAGATGAGAGCCCGGGGACTGGATGTACCCCAGCCCACCGCCTTGTGTGCCGCCCTGCGTCAGCAGGGAGTGGATATTCCCGCGAGTGTATTGACCGCGGAGGAGTGTGCACAGGAGCTGTGGAAACGGATGAGCGATAGGAAGGCGTGAAAAACCGGATGGCAACCATAGTTGTAGACAACATTACCTATACCTACGGGGCTCGTTCCCCTTTTGAAAAGCACGCCGTCCGCGGTGTTTCGTTGGAATTGCGGGAGGGGGAGCTGCTGGGCGTGATCGGGCATACCGGTTCCGGCAAGTCCACCTTGGTCCAGCATCTCAACGGTCTGCTCCGACCCAACGAGGGGCGCGTTTTGCTGGATGGACGGGACATCTGGGAAGACCCCAAGAAGATTCGGGACGTGCGCTTTCGCGTAGGCATGGTGTTTCAGTATCCGGAGCATCAGCACTTTGAGGATACGATTTATAAGGATATTGCTTTCGGTCCCCGCAATATGGGACTGGACGAAGAAGAGATCGACCGACGGGTACGGCAGGCGGCCGCCTATGTGGGGCTGGACGAGTCCTTGCTGGACAAGTCCCCCTTCGACCTATCCGGCGGTGAAAAACGGCGGGCGGCCATTGCCGGTGTGATGGCGATGGAGCCGGAGGTGCTGATTCTGGACGAGCCCACAGCCGGCCTGGATCCCAAGGGACGGGAGCAAGTACTGGCGATGATTCGGGATTATCGGGACAGCCGCGGCACCACGGTGCTGCTGGTTACCCACAGTATGGAAGACGTGGCCCGCGTGGCGGACCGCATACTGGTGATGGCGGATGGGCAGGTGGCCATGCTGGACACGGTGGAGCAGGTGTTCTCCCGTGCCGAGGAGTTGGAACGCATCGGTCTGTCGGTGCCGGCGGTCACCAAGATATTGCTTCATTTGCGGCAATACGGCGCTTCTGTGGATACCGCCGCCTACACGGTGGAGCAGGCGGTGGCTCAGCTTCTGCCCTTGTTGGGAGGTGACGGGTTATGCTGAAAGATATTACCCTCGGTCAGTATTTCCCCGGTCGGTCCCTGTTGCATCGAATGGACCCCCGTATGAAACTGGTGCTGACCCTTTTGTTTATCGTACTGGTGTTTCTGCCCCGAAACTGGTGGGGACTGTTGGCGGTGACCGTCTTTTTAGCGGTGACGGTGATGCTGTCCCGCCTGCCCGTGCGGCTGCTGTGGCGCAGTATCAAGCCCATCTTGTTTCTGATCCTGTTCACCTCGGTGCTGAATATGCTGTATGTGCACAGCGGCACCACCTTGGTGGAGTGGCGATTTATCCACATCACCACCGGCGGTGTACAGAATGCGGTGTTTATTGCGGTGCGTATCGCGTGTTTGCTGGTGGGCAGTTCCCTGCTCACCTACACCACCACCCCCACGGCACTGACCGATGCCATTGAGCGGCTGTTATCCCCGCTCAAATATATTAAGCTCAATCCCCACGAGTTGGCGATGATGATGACCATCGCCCTGCGGTTCATTCCCACGCTGATGGAGGAGACGGACAAGATTATGTCTGCCCAGAAGGCACGGGGCGCAGATATGGAGAGCGGCGGGTTGTTGCAGAGGGTGCGTGCCTTAGTGCCCATCCTTATCCCCTTGTTTGTGTCCTCTTTCCGTCGCGCCTACGATCTGGCGATGGCGATGGAGTGCCGCTGCTATCAGGGCGGCGAGGGGCGCACCCGTATGAAGCAGTTACACACGGCCCCTCGTGACTGGGTGGCGCTGGCGGTGTATATCGCCGTAGCGGTGTGTCTTGTTCTGCTCAACCGCGCCTTTGGCTCGGTGCTGAAATAAATCAAAAAGGAGGCGGTGCTATGCAGCGCATATTGCTCACTTTGCGGTACGATGGCACCGCTTATCACGGGTGGCAGGTGCAACCCAACGGAGTCACGGTGCAGGAGGTATTGCAGGATGCCATTCAGGCAGTGACCGGCGTGCGCTCCGGCGTCATCGGGTGCAGTCGCACCGATGCGGGTGTCCACGCGGATATGTTCTGTTGCACCTTCGATACCGACAGCTCCCTGCGGGGGGACAAACTGTGCAGTGCTCTTAATTATCATCTGCCCCACGATGTGGCGGTGTATGCTGCCGAGGAGGTGGCGGAGGATTTTCATCCGCGTTATCATGCAACAGGCAAGCGGTATGTCTATCGTATCTGGAACGGCAGACAGCGGCATCCCTTTTATGAACGGTATGCCCTGCACCGCAATCAGCCCTTGGACGTGGATCGCCTCAATCGGGCGGCGGCCGCCTTTGTGGGTTGTCACGATTTTGCCGCCTTCTGCGGCGCAGGCAGTGACGTGCAGGGAACTACCTGCCGCACTATCCGCACTTGCACGGTGGAGCGTCAGGGGGATCTGGTGCTGTTCACCGTAGAAGGGGACGGCTTTCTGTATAATATGGTGCGCATTATGGTGGGCACCTTGTTGGAGATCGCGGGCGGGCGAATGGCAGCGGACTGTATCCCTTCGATTTTGGAGGGGCGGGATCGGGCTGCCGCAGGTCCTACCGCGCCGGCGCAGGGCTTGTGCCTGATGCATGTGTTTTACGAAGATAAGTAAAGGAGGGCCCGAGGATATGGCCAAAAAACAAAGCGGCACCGCTCAAAGCGGACAGCCGTTGACTGCCGAACAGAAACGGCAGATGCGCCGCCGACGGGCTCGCCGACGGGCTGTGTTTCGCGGTGTGGCATTGTTGCTGGTATGCGTGATCGTGGTGCTGTTGTGGCAAAATTGGGACGTGGTGGCGCCGGATCGGTTATACAGCCACATACAGGACTTGATGGGTAGCAGTACCGGCAGTTATCCGGTGGACTTTTCCGGTGTAGGTGTGCAACGGTTGGAGCGGGTAGAGAACTATTCGGTGGTGCTCACCGACAGCCATCTGATCTATCTTAATCAAAGCGGCGCGGAGGTGAACCGATACGGGTGTGCCTATCCGTCGGCGCTGATGTGCACCACCGATCGCTATGTGCTCATCGCCGAGCAGGGCGGACGGCGCCTGCAACTGAGTAACCGCACTTCCATCGTCACAGAGATGGAAGTGGACAACGAGATCATCGCTGTGGCCCTCAACGACAAGGGACAAATGGCAGTGCTGATGCAGGGTTCTCAGGGGTATCTGGTGCAGATCAAGGTGTACGACCGAAAGGGCAAACTGCTGTATACCCGCAGTCGCAACCAGACCGCTACCGAGATCGCTCTTTCTCCCGATGGGCGGCAGGTGGCGCTGTTGAGCATCAAGGCGGCGGACGGGACCCTGACCTCTTCCATGGATGTGTTCTCCCTGACCACCTCGGACACCGAGGCGCTATGCTCACATAAGGAAGAAGATACCTTGCTGTATCGGATGGAATATCTGTCCGACGGATGGTTGGTAGCCTTCTCCGATGCAGGAGCCGTGATGATGGATACGGCAGACGGTCTGGCCTCTGTGTATATGCCCGCCGGTATGCGAGTGTTGGGCTATGCCGTGGGAACGGACAATATGGCCTTGGTCCTGCGCCCCTACGGCAGTACCGGCGACGGCGAGGTGCATATCGTCAATAAAGAGGGCATCCCTACGGCGACCGTTCCCTTTGAGGGCGTGTTTCGGGATCTGTCGGAGCAGGGCGGTCGGTATGTACTTTTGACCGACACCTATGCCCAGCGTTTGACCGCCACAGGAGAAGAGAAACGGGTGACGGTGGAAGCGGACGGCCGACAGGCCGTGTTAGACGGAGAAAACGTGGTCGTATTGGGTCTTAATCGTCTGTTGGCCTACCCTTTGACATAAAATAGTTATCCAAACGGATACGTAGGAGGTAATGTTCGTGGCATACTTAATAGACATCCTTGTGTTGGTTTTGTTTGTGGTGCTCATCCTGATCGGTCGCCGTCGCGGGTTTATCAAGACCGTGGCCGGTCTGGTGGCCTTTGCGGTGGCGCTGGTTTTGGCGTCCGTGCTCAGTGGTCCGGTATCCACCTTTGTTTATAATACAGCGGTGGAACCGAAGGTGATGGATACCATTAATGAAAAGGTGGGCACTGGAAGCCCAGCGGCAGAGAAAATCGATGCTGCTTTGACTGAGATGCCGGAGTTTGTGACCCGCATTTTGCAGAACGGCGGCATTCACAACGGCAGCGACGTGTTGGGAAAACTCACCGGCGCAGAGGCGGGCGTGGATGTGGGAGAGCGTATCTCCCAACAGGTGGTAGCGCCCATCGTTACCCCGCTTCTGAAAATGCTGTGTACCCTGCTTCTGTTTATCGTGGTGTATATTGTGGCCACCATTTTGCTCAAAGCGCTGAATCTGCTGGCGAAACTGCCGGTACTCAAACAGCTCAACACGGCACTGGGCGCGTTTGCAGGAGCCATCTCCGGTGTACTGTGGGTGCTTTTTGCCGTCAGCCTGTTGCAAGTGCTGGCATATATGGGGACAGTGGCGGTCATCACCCCCGACCTGCTGGAATCCACCATCCTGGTGAAGTGGCTGTGCAGTATCAACCCGATTGCCGGTGCGGTGAAAGAGGCCATGCTGTTATTCCCGACCAAAGTATAAGGTGTATTACTGAACAATCCGAGGTGTATGAACAATGCGGATATTCAATGTGACGTGGAAGTGGAACGTGCCCAACGCGCTGTCTGTGTTGCGCATCCTGTTGGTTCCTGTCTTTATGCTGTTGTATCTGTCTCACAAGGATATGTGGGCCTTTGGCGTCCTGCTTCTGTCCGGTGTCACGGATATGCTGGACGGGATGATCGCTCGTCGTTTTCATCAGATCACCGATTGCGGTAAACTGCTGGATCCGATCTCCGATAAGCTGACACAGGTAGCGGTGGCGCTGTCCTTGACCACCCGCTATGAGGAACTGCTCCCTTTGGCGGTATTGTGTTTGATTAAAGAGAGTTGTCAGGCGGTGGGCGGCATTTTGCTGCTTAAAAACAACAGTGCCGTGCGTGGGTCCAAGTGGTTCGGCAAGTTGTCCACCGTGGTGTTCTATGTGTGTATGTTGGTACTGGTGCTGTGGCGAGATCGCCTATCTCCTTTGTTGGGATGGGCACTCATCGGCACCGCCGGTGTGTGTATGCTGTTGGCCTTTATCGGCTATCTGCGTATGTTTATTCGTATCTATCGGGAGGAGCAAGGGAAACGTTGCTCCCCCGCGACAGACCCGGCCGAGGTGCCGGAGAAAGGCTGATTACGTGCTATGATGCTGTGTGCAAAGTGCAAACAACGTCCCGCGGTGGTGTTTGTGACCCGTATGGATGGGTCGGAGAGCACCAACGAGGGCTATTGCCTGACCTGTGCCAAGGAGTTGGGCATTCAACCGGTCAACGATATGCTCAAAAAGTTCGGCCTCAGCGATGAGGACGTGGAGCAGATGGAGCAGCAGATGACCGAGATGCTGGCAGAGATGCCGGACGACGGGGAAGAGGAGGGGGAAGGAAGCTTCTCCCCCGGCGGTGCGCCGTCCATGCCTCCGTTCCTGCAACAGTTGTTCGGTGCGGGTCCCGGTGGTGCGGGAGAGAAGCCGCGAAACCATAAAGAAGAAAAAGCCGATAAGGGGAAAGAGAAGCCGAAAAAGCGCAAAGCCCTTTCGCTCTACTGCACCGACCTGACGGCTAAGGCGCGGGAAGGGCGGATCGACCCCACCATCGGTCGGGAAAAAGAGATCTATCGAGTGACCCAGATCCTTTCCCGCCGCACCAAGAATAACCCCTGCCTGATCGGTGAGCCCGGTGTGGGTAAAACGGCCATTGCCGAAGGTCTTGCCTCCCGCATTGCCCGGGGAGAGGTGCCGCCCCGTCTGCGAGACAAAGAGGTGCACCTGCTGGATCTGACCGCCTTGGTGGCGGGCACTCAGTTCCGCGGCCAGTTTGAAAGCCGCATTAAGGCATTGGTGGATGAGGTGCGCGAGGCAGGCAACATTATTTTGTTTATTGACGAGGTGCACAATCTGGTGGGCACCGGCGACGCGGAGGGGAGTATGTCCGCCGCCAACATCCTCAAACCCGCCCTGTCGCGGGGAGAGATTCAGGTCATCGGCGCCACCACCTTTACCGAATACCGCAAGCACATTGAAAAAGACTCCGCTTTGGAGCGGCGCTTCCAGCCGGTGACGGTGGAGGAGCCCTCTTTGCAGGCGGCCTATGAGATCCTGTGCGGTGTGCGGCCTTATTACGAGAATTATCACGGCGTGTCCGTGTCGGATGGAATCCTGCGACGGGCAGTGTCCTTGGCGGAGCGGTATATCACCGACCGCTATCTGCCGGACAAGGCTATCGATCTGCTGGATGAGGCCTGTGCTGCCACGGCACTGGCCAACAAGAAGGCGGATGAATATGCTGATCTGAAAAAGGAAGAGTCCCGTCTGGCCAAGGCGGAGGAAGACACCATGGCGGAGGAGGCCATCGACTATGAGGTGCTGGCCAATACCCGCGCCCAGTTGTTGCAGGTGCGTCAGCAGGCGGAGTCCATCCGCGAAGAGGCCACCGCCGCCCCCGTAACGGAAGAGGCGCTGGCGAAGGTCATCGAGCTGTGGACCGGCATCCCCGCCGCTAAGGTGCGGGAGAGCGAATTG
Source organism: Acutalibacteraceae bacterium (assembly GCA_045659145.1). Classification (GTDB taxonomy): domain Bacteria; phylum Bacillota; class Clostridia; order Oscillospirales; family Acutalibacteraceae; genus UBA5905. The sequence goes on from JAZOWI010000024.1 coordinate 15,525, forward strand.
GGTCGGCTGAGCCGGTTGGAGGAGCAGCTCCGTGCCCGTGTCATCGGGCAGGAAGAGGCGGTGCAGGCGGTAGCCGCCGCCATCCGCCGCAGTCGGGTGCAGATCAGCCCCCGTCGCCGTCCCGCTTCGTTCATTTTCGTTGGCTCCACCGGTGTGGGCAAGACGGAGCTGGTGAAGGTGCTGGCGGCCCAGTTGTTTGATACTCCCGAAACCTTGATCCGACTGGATATGTCGGAGTTTATGGAGAAGCACGCGGTATCCCGTATCATCGGCTCGCCCCCCGGCTATGTGGGCTACGATGAGGCAGGACAGCTCACCGAAAAAGTGCGGCGCAAGCCCTATTCGGTGATCCTGCTGGATGAGATCGAAAAGGCCCATCCCGATGTGCTGAATATTCTGTTGCAGATTCTGGACGAGGGCCGCGTCACCGATGCTCACGGTCGCGTGGTGAACTTTGAAAACACGGTGATCGTGATGACCTCCAATGCCGGCAGTCAGTTCAAGGAGAATCTGATGGGCTTCGGTCAGTCCCGAGGCGACGCCGCCAAGGAGCAGGCGATGAAGGCTCTGCGGGATTTTCTACGCCCTGAGTTCATCGGTCGCGTGGATGAGGTGGTATTTTTCCGCCCCCTGTCGGTGGAGGATTATGTCGCTATTGCCCGCCTGATGTTAGAGGAGCTGGTGGCCCCCTTGGCGGAGCGCGGCATCACCCTGCGGTGGACGGATGAGGCGCTGACCGCGCTGGCCACCGCCGCCCACGGCGGCAAACGGGGTGCCCGCGACCTGCGGAACGTGATCCGCCGTCAGGTGGAGAACGTGCTGGCTCAGGAGATCGTGGCCCGCTATGAGGTTCCTCCCACGTCGGTGGAGATTCAGGCGAATCCCGAAGGCGGCGTGACGCTGGTATACGCATAAAAAAGACACGGTAGGCTGGTGCCTACCGTGTCTTTTTAGTCTTAGTTAGTGGCGTCCTTTGCTGCGGGGTGCCATATCCAGACCGCGGATACCGAGGATAACGGCCGCGATCAGCAGAGCCAGCGCCGCGGCGGCGGCAGTGACAATGAGGATGACGTTCTTGTTGGCGAGGATAAAGGCCAGGAAACCGACAGGTTCCGGCTCCGGCTCAGGATCCACCACGGGTGTGGTGTCCGGCTCGGGTTGGGGAGTCGCGTGGTACCGTTGCAGACTGCCTTCGGTACGGTCGTAAGTGTACAGCCCCAAATCTCCTTCGGGAGTGGTGACCCACACGATGGCAAAGTCTGCCAGGTCCGGTTCTTCATACACATATGCGGTCACCGTTTCCTCGCCTACCGTCAGGTTGCCTACAACGGTGCCCAGCGGTGCCGTTTCACTGTTCGGCAGATCGAGCAGCACGTATGCGCCGCCCGCCACCTTGATTTCGCGGAAACGAGCAAAGGAATCCACCACGGGGTCGTAAATGTAGAAAGCCGATTCCTCGGTGGTGGTATTGGTCAAATACAAAAGCAGCATCCCGCTCTTTTCGTGCTTGCCGGTGGGCACGTCCACGCCGTTGACGGTGGCAATATCCCAGTGGAATCCTTGCGGCAGCTCGGCATCGGGTTGGGTGGCCGCCGCACTCATCAGCACACCGTTCACCTCCACCTCCAGCGCATCCGCAGGGGGCGGTGCCGTGGTGGTCGTGGTGGTGGTTGTGCCGGCGGTGGGCTTCTTTGTGGTGGTGGTCGTGGTCTTTTGGGCCTCGCGGGTAATGACCACGGTGTATTTCTTGGTGGTACCGTTGGGTGCCGTCACCGTCACAACGCGGGTGTTTTTGCCCACTTCCAGCGCATTGGCGCCGGAAATGGAGGTTTTGGCATCTGCATGGGAGGTGGTGGCGCTGAGAGACAGGGAGGTGACCGTGTAGTCCACCGTGACGGTGTAATTGACGGTGTTTTTATCAAACTTGGGGGTCAGGGTACCCTTAGAGGGTTTCAGGCTTGCCAGATTGGCATCTCCCGACAGGGTGGGGTTGGTGGCGGACACCGAGAGGGTGGCGGTGGGAGTGCCCAACAGATTCTCGTCGTCGTCCCACATACCGCCGGTTTTCAGCGAAAAAGCGGCGTCCCCTGCGGCAATAGCCTTGAAGGTCAAGGTGAGGGTCAGGGACTGGGGTGCCACCGCCTCGGTGGCAAAATACGAGATGGTGACCACGCCCGCCTGTCCGTTGGCAGTAGCCCCTTGACAGGACACGTATTCAAAGGATTTGGCATTGTAGTGGAAGGTGGCATCCATCGACGCGATGCCGCTGTTGCCGCCGTTATATTTCAAGGTGACGGTGACCGTGTTGCCTACCACCACGGAGGTTTGATCCGCCACGGCGGAAACCGTGCCGGCGGCGGCTGCGGGGAGCGCACACAAGGGTGTGAGCAGCAACCAAACAGCGAGAAATAGGCTAATCAGTTTTTTCATAAAGGGTCCCCCTTATTGTGCGGTAGTGGTTTGCGTGGTGGATGCGGTGGTTTCAGAGCTGCCGGTAGAAAAAGTAGTGGCGGAGGTGGTTTCATTGTCAGAAACGTCCGAACCGGTCGTGGTATCTGTGGAGGTGTCGCTACCGGTGGTGGTCTGTGTGGTAGAGGTGTTCGATGTTTGACTTGTGGTAGGAGGCGGCGGTTGCAAGGTCTCGGTGAGACCGAGGATGTGCCGCTGGGTCTTACGCAGATCCTGAGAGGTCAGTTTGCCGTCCATATTGGTGTCGGCGGCGGTGAGGAAATAGCCGTTGACGGCGCTCAGACCCAAAATGTGCCGTTGTGCCCGCCGCAGATCCTGAGAATTGATAACTCCGTCTCCGTTCACGTCTCCGTAGATAACGATGGGATAACTCACACACAAAATCGAGCCGCTGTACAGTCGCAGAATGTCGCCGGTGGCTAAGGTGCCCTCTGTCTTTTCTTTTCCGTCTGCATTATAGATGTGACCCGTTCCGTCTTTGATGGTGAGCCCTTTCAGAAAATCCTCCACCTTGGTTCCGGTGGCTACACCGGTGACGGTCTCACCGATGAGGTAAGTGTCGCTGGTGACGGTGGGCATAATTTCTACTGTGGCTTCCCGTGTGATGGTGACGGTATACACCCGTTTTTCTCCGCTGGTGGCGGTGACGGTGACGGGGATAACGTTTTCGCCGGGTTGCAGCTTCACGTTACCGGCGCCGCTGACCTTGGCATCTTTGTGATTGGGGGTGGCGGTGATGACTGCTTCGGTCACCTCCCCGTCCACCTGCGCGGAGTATTCCATAGTATAGCGGTCAAAGCTGGGGGTGAGAGTACACACATCCACCGACAGCTTGTCCAAAAAATTGTTGTTGTTGCCCGTCTGGGAGGGGAGAGGAGCGGCTTTCTCGGGCATGTTTTTGTAAATCGGAATGAGGAACACAATGGCCGAATCCAGTTCGTCGGCCGAGGCACTCTTGGCGCGGGTGGCGCCCTCTACGGCGGCGGCCTGGGTGTTGGACATATACTGATGGGTGTAATAGCCGTTGCCGCCGTCGGTTACATCGAACTTTTGGTAATACAGGGTGTCCTGCTCTTTGTTGATATAGCCGTTGCCGATCTTTTCGGCACTGCCCAGCAGACATTTGTAGGGAGAGTCCCATCCTTGGTTTTTGGCATAGATGGCACCGTTGGTCACGGCCCCCCGACCGGAGTGGGCATAGGCGCCGTAACTGAAAAAGTTGTAATACCCCTCATATCCCGACACGGTGCCCGTGCCCAGACCGTTCGTGTGACTGCCTTCTTGGGCCATACGGGTGGCAAGGAAATAGGCGCTCACCTTGGTCTCTTTGGCGGCCTTGATGAGGTCTTCGGCATGCTTGTCCAAGGCAGAGGGAAGGATGGCCTTGACCCCTTCCACGGTCTGTCCCTCGGAATAATGCAGGCTCTCGAACTGGAAGATGTAGGTGCTGTCAAGGAAATTGCGGGGATCCATATAGTGAGCCACCAAGGCGGGAGAAGCGGTCACCCAACCGCCGGAATCCACCTCTACGTATTTGCCGGTGTCCCAGTTGTAAGCGCCGTATTCCATGGATTTCCACGCATCGGGGGACACCACGGCGTTTTTGCGCACCTCGTTCTCGGCGGCAAGGGCCTCTGCCCAGCTCATAGGCAGATGATGCGCCTCAAAGATCCAGTTGGGATGCTCTGCGTAGATGGTGCGCAGTTTCACCTTGTAATCCTCGGGGAACCCCTGCGCCGTAAGGTAGGCTTCGAACTCCTCGTCGTTTTGATAGGTATAGTCAATTTTGATAAAATCCGCACTGCACCAGCCGGTTAGGGAGCCGGCGGTGATCTTGTGCCATTTGTTGCCGTCTACGATGGAGGTGTCCAGAACAGTGACCGCATCGCCGTTATATAGTTTGCCTACGGCATTTCCGCCCGGTTCGGAGCGGACGTTCAGATAGCCGGAGTCCAGCACCACCGTACCTTTGAGCTCGGTGGCGGCCAGCACACCGGTCAGGGGCACAGCCGTGAGTAACAGGCACAGGCATAACAGCGCGCAGAGCAGTCGCTTTTTCATAGGGGCAACCTCCTTTCGGGTTTAGTCAGAACGAAATGCTTGTAGGTTTCTTACCTCTTCCGATGATTCGGTGAGAAATCCGTAACGGAACAGCACGAATCCGTCGGCGGAGGCAGACAACAGCCGTATTTGGCGGGTGATAATATCGTGATGGATCTGCCATTCCTCGCCGCCGCTGCCGGCATAGGGGTCGGCGGTATCGGTTTTATACAGAGCCAGCCCCACGTACAAATGCACGCCCTCTCGACGCGGCAGCGCGGTCCATTGGGACAAGAGAGCGGGGAAGGGATGGGTTTCGTGTAAGAAACCGGTGTAAAGTTGCGGAATCAGGTAATCCACATAGCCGGGCTCGCTCAGCCAGCGTGTTACATTGGCACCGCTTTTTGCCATATTGTCGATGTTGGCGGCAGGGCTGATGCCGAAGACCCTTCCCTGACTGCGGCACAAACCGTGCACTGCGCTGACCAGCATATCCACTTGACTTTGTCGCCAAGCAGTCACGTCAGTGTCAGCAGGGATAGACTCGAAGGGTTCCCCCTTCTCTGCCATACCGGAGGGATAGAAATAATCGTCAAAGTGGATGCCGTCCACCGCGTAGCCATTCAGGATCTCCCGCACGCCGTCCAGTACCAACTGCCGTGCGGCGGGGTCGGAGGGCACATAGTACCAGATGTCCTCTTTCTGGAAATGGGCGGGGGAATCGCTAAGTCGGGGGCCAAG
>JAZOWI010000025.1:0-4347 GCA_045659145.1 Acutalibacteraceae bacterium
CCTTATCCGACCAGCACATAGTCATACTGTAGCGACCGCCACCTGCATTGGTGTGCGCCACGTAGTAGAGGTCGGCTCCCCACTGGTTGGCTTCGGCTACGCGCTGTTTCATGGCGGTGTCGCCCACAAGGTCGCGGTAGCCACGCTTGACCTCAACGCCCAATTCTTTCATACGGGCTTCCACCAAGTCCATATAGGCTTTGCAGTGGACGTTTTCGCCACATTTATCGGGACATTTGGTGGGGTTGTCGTGTTGGTGGGCCGCAGGAGAGATGTATACCTTCTTCTTTATCGCTTTTGCCACACTTATCCCTCCTTTACCTCGGGCAGACCGCCCAGACTGGTCAAGAGGGACAGCAGTCCCGCCAACAGGGCGGCGGACACCACCGCGCCCCAGTGGACCTCACTCATCAGCGCCGCGGTACCCACCGTGGCGACGGCGGTCTGTGCCACCGTTTTCACGGCCCGCACCAAGGCGGCGCACAGCCATTGTTTATTCATCGTCATATCATTAACTCCTTTCTTATCCGATGCCCAGCCGCACCAATATCCACCCCACCAGCGCCGCCACCAGAGTGAGCAGCGCCTTCTCCACCACGGTCTCCCAGCGGCGGGCGGGGCGGTCGGTGATGCGCTTGACATCCGCCTTGATCTCTTGCATATCGGCGTCCATATCCGTCTGCTTCTGGGCGATGGCGGCCACCGACCGCACCAGCTCAGACAGATTCTCCTGCCGTTTTTCCAGCTCTCCCAGCCGATAGGTGTTGGACTTGGACCGATCCTCCACCCGACTCAGCCGACGCTCGTATTCCAGCTCATCCATAGCCTTAACCCAACACCCAGTTCTTGGCGGCGATGGCGGCCTTCTGCCCGTCGGTGAGGGCGGTCTTCACCGTTTGGTGGAAGGTGACGGTCTGCGCCGTCTGCCCCGTCAAGTCTTTGAGGGCCGCGACGATGCTAAGCACGCTCAGCGTGGACAGCTTGCTGCTGTGGGCAAAGGTGACGTTAGTACCGATTTTACCCTCAAAGCGGATCTCCACCAGATTTGTGCACCAGTTGCAGATAGCGCCCACCGTCTGCGAGCCATCCGCTTTCAAGATCACCTTGTCGATGGTGTGCAATCGCTGGCACTGGTTAAATGGCGTCGTCATTTGTGCAGCACTGGAAAAATCCAGCACGGGTAAACGGGTCACATTTGCATAACTGAACATATTGGTTACGGATGTAGCCTTGCTTGTATCCAGTTTTTTGTCGCCCAGAAGAGTAACCAGGTCAACCGCCTCTGCGTTTGCGTCGGCTTTGTTGAAATAACTAAACATACCCGTGGCATAATTACCGGCACCGCAAACAATGTCGTATTTCGGCCGGAAGATGGAAGCGTCCCAATACTGGAAGGCGTAGGTGTAGTCGCTTCTCTGTCCATTTTGCTGAAAGGCGTCCCAAAACAGGTCGTAGTGATCGTCACCGCCGCCCTCCGCTTTTCCTTTGGCATAGCCCGCGTCATAGACCTTCTGCTCGTTCTCGGCGATGGTTTGAAGTTTTTCTGCAATCGTCATCGGTCAACACCTCCTATGAACCGATATAGTCTATACGATAAGAAATATCGCCTATGATCTTATCAGAGCCAATCACTAATACATAATCGTTCAACCGCACAGCGAGATGCGTGCTGCTTTTGCTGGTATTGACATAAGCATCCGCACCATCGCAACTGTATCCGTGAATATTGTACTCGCTGTTGACCCATTCGAGCCAAGTCATCCCCTTCAAGGCTTGGTACTCGTTGCCGCTGACGATAAAGGTGATGGGCACGGGGCCGATCAAGGATTCCTGTATGGCGATGATGGCATCCAGCGCGTCACCGATATCCCCGATGTCCCCCGTCATCTGCTGTATCTGCCGGGCATAAGCCTTGGCGGCGGCGGCGCTGTCTTCGGCTTCCTTCGCCAGCACGACCACCTCGAAGACTTGGTTATCCACCTGCGCCGCCCTGTCGTACACCAGAGCGACCTCCCTCTTGATGGCGTCTTTCTGTTCGTTGGCATAGGCGGCGCCGGCGGCGGCGGTCTCGGCGTGCTGACGGGCCTGCTCGCACAGGTCGTCCATCCGCTGTTCCATCTGCTCGAACTGGCTTATAGGCAGATCCACGGCGGCATAGGCTACCACCGCGGGCTCCACCTCAAAGACCATCATGGCGGACTTCTTCACCTGCGCATAGGTGGCGCCCACGGCACGCAGGTTGGCGCGCAGCTTGCCGGGCAGCTGGGTCTGCTGGCGCAGGACTGTCCACACCAGACGGATGCCGTCCGGCTCCACGGTCTTGTCCAGCGAGGCGATGTCGGTGGTGGGGTCCCAGTTGACCTGACGGGTGCGGTCGGTGTAGGTCTCGCGGGTGACGGTGGTTTTTACCTTCACCTGCCCCTCGGTGGACTGCTCGGTGTTCTGCTCGGTGCTGCCTCCCTCGGTGAGGGTGGTGGCGGAATGGGTGGTGCCGCTCTCACTGCCCTGTCCGCTCTCGGTCACCCGCTGACTGAGGGTATAGCCCCCCTCCCCGTTTTGGGTGTTCTCCTCGGTGCGGGTGACGGTGTCCTCATCGGAAAGGGTGGAGGTGCCGTCGGTCTCGGTGGAGGTCTGGCGGTTGTTCTGCCCCGTTACCTGACCGGTCACGTCCTTTGTGGTGTCTTGGGTGCTGTCGGTGGTGGTCTTGACCACCTGACGGCTGTCCTCTACGGTGACGGTGGATAGGTCAAAGGCCATATCCAGATGGAAGCTCCAGTCCTTATAGCGCTCCCACCCCTCTCCCGTAAGGAAAAAGGTACGGGTCTCGGACATGCCTTCTCCCACATAGGCGATGTGCTTGTCCTCCTCCGGAATGGAGGCGACCCAGTTGTCAATACGGATCATGTGTGTGCTCCTTTCTGTTTTTTGGGTCTAATAAAGGGACGGTCGCCGTGTCCCCAACGGCAACCGTCCCAAAGGAAATAAAACTTTATATTTTTCACCGAGGCCAAAGGAAAAGACAATTGATTTTCTCCGCAAACCAATTGTTTTTCTTTGCCCCCTAATACCATTGTAAACGAACATTTGTTCTGTGTCAAGAGGTTTGAGGAAAGTTTTTTGAAAAAAGTTGCCGCACCCGACAAAGCCTATATTAAGTTAATCTCATTCCTTTAACACCCTTTCTTACACCCACAGGCGCCGTCCTCAGAGGCGGGGGGGAAGAACTCGTTGACGGGGAAGCTCATCTTGCCGAACAGTTCGCAGGGATTCTCGCTGGTGGGACTGCACTCCTTGTTGGGCATACAGTAGTCGTACACCGGCATGAGCATCTGCACGTTGCGGATGAGCTGGACGATGGAGAAGATGCCGATGGAGACCACCACCAGCCTGCACTCGGGGCCGTCCACGAAGTTGCCGCCGTAGCGGGTACAGAACTTGGCGGGGATACAGCCGCAGTCGCCGCACTCGTACCGACAGCGGTCACAGCAATCCACCAGCCGCCCGTCCAGCACCACCGGCTCCGCCACCTGCACACAGCAGCGGGGCATATTGCGGGTAGGCATCTCCTGACGGTCGCAAGCATCGGGGATATATTCGCTGTGGAATACCCGCACGTGCCCCTCGCTGCCGTAGAGGATCACCTTCTTGCGGAATACGCCCACGCCGTGCACCACCGTGCAGGGACAGCCGTGACCGCCGTATACCTCCACCTCCACGTCGAAGAAGAAGGTCAGGTCGCAGGAATAATACCCGCGGTTGAAGGGAAGTGCCTCCACGTCTATGTAGGTGGTGAGCACCTCCGCCTTTTTGGCGCGGATACCGGCGGCGTGATCCACCAGCATCTGCTCCCGCTCGGTGAAGAACAGCCGCATATTCTCGATGCAGTCCTTGTCACAGCAGCTGTCGTACACCCGCCCTACGTCTACGCACACGGCCTCTTTACAGCCGCCGTCCCGATAGGTTTTGTCCATCATATCGTAGCCTCCTATACCGATGTAAGCGCGCTCTCACGCTTCACTATTACAGTATGTGGCAGGGCTTGTTTGAGTGAATGAGGAATGAGGAATGAGATCAACTCGAAATCAAAACCGTAGGGGCGAACTGTGTTCGCCCGCGGGCGGTCGCAGACCGCCCCTACAAATCCTATCCCAACCTCGTGTAGAATCCGTAGGGGACGGGTCTCCCGTCCCGCAAAAGCCTCCCTCTAAACGGACAGGTCGGGAGACCTGTCCCTACAAAAGTCTATCCGAACGCGGAATAGAATCCGTAGGGACAGATGTCCTCATCTGTCCGCGAAGATACCGCGCTCTTTGGAACGGGCGGATGCTATCCGCCCCTACGGACTCG
>JAZOWI010000026.1:0-4781 GCA_045659145.1 Acutalibacteraceae bacterium
ATGTTCTCCATGATCTGGGCCTTGATCTCGTCGCTGATCTTGCGGCCGTCCTCATAGTACTGGGTGCAGGCCTCGGTGGACACGGTGAAGCCCTGGGGCACGGGCAGACCGATCTTGGTCATCTCGGCCAGGTTGGCGCCCTTACCGCCCAGCAGCTCGCGCATGCTGGCGTCGCCTTCGCTGAACAGGTAGACATACTTGTGACTCATGTTACTTTACCTCCAACTTAAATTTCAGATTTTCCTTGCGGCGGGGCAGGCTTGTCCGATGCAGAAAACACCGACCTGCCCGCTATCGTCCGCAAAGCCATCTAATAGTATAACAGATATGTTAAATATTTACCACCCTTTTTTGAAAAAAAAGGAAAAAACTACATTTTGTGCATTTTCGGGTAAGATAAGGGGCGCTTTTCGGTCAATATGGATAATTTTTGGCGAGGGAGAGGTTAGAAGGGGGAGGCTTTTTGGCAGAGAAACAGCCTCCCTCAGGGAGAGGCTTACGAAAAAATCTCTTGCGGTGGGCGGGAATATTTGGTATACTGAGGGTGTATATAGAAGTAAACAGCCGGACGTCGTGGGATGTTCGGCGTATTGTCGTATCAACTTTTGGAGGAATTCCTATGATTTTTCAGAAGAAAAAGACCGCCATCGACTGGCTGGTGGTGGGGCTGGGCAACCCCGGTATGGCCTATGAGCACACCCGCCACAACGCGGGGTACGACGCCCTCTGCGTGCTGGCAAAGGACGCGGGCATCGTCCTGAGCAAAAAGCAATTTAAGGCGCTGGTGGGCACGGGGGAGATCAGCGGCAAAAAGGTGATGCTGCTGTATCCCCAAACCTTTATGAACAACTCGGGCGAGGCGGTGCGGGAGGCCATGGCCTTCTACAAGCTGTCCCCCGATCAGCTGCTGGTGCTGTCCGACGATATCGCCCTCGATCCCGGTGTGGTGCGGGTGCGGAAGAAAGGCTCCGACGGAGGGCAGAAGGGTCTGCGCAGCATCATACAGTGCATCGGGGAGGACACCTTCCCGCGGGTGCGCATCGGGGTGGGCGCCAAGCCCCATCCCGCCTACGATCTGGCGGACTGGGTGCTGAGCAAGTTTAAGAAAGACGAGCAGCCCCTGATGGAGGACGCCTTCGAGAAGGCCGCGGGAGCGGCCAAGCTCATCATCGGCGGGGACATCGAGGCGGCGATGAATAAGTATTCGCATTGAGGTAGCCTATGAGCATTTGGGACAAAGGATTGACGGGTCTGCCCGCCTTTCGCAGCGTCTGTGAGGACCTGACGGCGGGGCGCACCCCCATTCAGCTGATGGGTCTGGCCCACATCCACAAGGCGCTGTTTGCCGCCGCCCTTCTCCGCGCCACCAAGCGGCGGGGGGTGTTGCTGGCGGGGGACGAGGCGGAGGCCTCCCGACTGGGGGAGGACTTGCAGGCTATGGGTCTGCGGGTGCTGCAATTGCCCGCCCGCGAGCTTTCCCTGCGGCAGTTGGAGGCCGCCGGACGGGAGTACGAGCAGATGCGGCTGGGCACGCTGGCGGCCATGACCGAGGGGGGCTACGACTGTGTGGTGGCCTGTGCCGACGCGGCCATCCAGTATACCATACCCCCCGACACCCTGTTGGAGCGCACCATTGAGCTGGTGGCGGGGGCTCCCTTATCTGTGAAAGACCTGCCTGCCGCGCTGAGTGCGGCGGGCTATGAGCGCTGCGCCCAGATCGAGGGCGTGGGTCAGTTTGCCGTGCGGGGCGGCATCGTGGACGTGTACCCCGCCGCCTGTCCCTATCCCGTGCGCATTGAATTGTGGGGGGATACGGTGGATACGGTCAGCTATTTCGACCTCATCAGCCAGCGGCGCACCGATACCTTGGTGGCGGTGGCGATTCCGCCTGCGGCGGAGATTATGTATGAGGATGGGGCGGGGTTGGCCGCCGCCATCGAGGCGCTGGCCGCAGCCCAGCGGGGCAAGAATGCCCCCCTGCTCAAAGAGAATCTGATGAAAGACGTGGATCGTCTGCGGGGCGGGGTCGCCCCCGGATCCATGGACAAATACATCCCCCTCATCTATGAGGAAAAGGCCAACCTGTTCACTTATATGCGGGATGCCCTGCTGCTGGTGTCCGAGCCCACCCGCGTGCGGGAGCGGGTGCGCACCTATCTGTGGCAGTTGGAGCAGGACGAGACCGCTCTGTTGGAGGAGGGGCTTTTGTGCCGTGCCCTGATGGAGTACGCCCCCGCGTGGGAGCAGGTACTGCGTCAGATGGAGCGGCGCCCCACGGTGCTGATGGACGCCTTCTCCCGCGGAGGTATTGACCTGACCCTCAGCCGAATGTATACGGTGGACGCCCGCCAGCTCCCCGTGTGGTCGGGACGGGTGGAGCTGCTGGCGGAGGATCTGCGGGATCTGCTGCGCCGGCGGATGGCGTGTGTGGTGCTGGCGGGCAGTGAGGAAAAGGCCGCCAAGACCTTGGCGGAGGATCTGCAAAAGGCGGGTCTGCCCGCCCTGTATGCCAAGTCCCCCGAAGCCCCTATTGCGGGGCAGGTGCTGGTGATGGCGGGGGGGCTGTCGGCGGGCATGGAGTTGCCTGCCGCCAACTTAGCCATTCTCACCCACGGGCGGGCCCACCGTCCAGTGCGCCGCAGCCGTCGCAAGGGGGACAAGGGCTTGGAGATCCACAGCCTGTCCGAGTTGCAGGTGGGGGACTACGTGGTGCATACCGCCCACGGCATCGGCGTGTACCAAGGGGTACACCAGCTGGAGGTGCAGGGTGTGGTCAAGGACTACATCAAACTGGAATACGCCAAGGGGGACACCCTTTACGTCCCCGTCACCCAGCTGGACTTGGTGTCGAAGTACATCGGCACCAAGGAGGACGCCACCGTCAAGCTCCACCGCTTAGGCGGGCAGGAGTGGCAAAAGGCGAAAACACGGGTGCGCACGGCGGTCCGCGACATCGCCAAGCAACTGGTGGCCCTGTACGGCAAGCGGATGGCGTCCCCCGGCTACGCCTTCGGTCCCGACGAGGAGTGGCAGTACGATTTTGAGCGCCACTTCGAGTACGAGGAGACCGAGGACCAGCTCCGTTGCATCGACGAGATCAAGGGGGATATGGAGCGGGCGGTGCCTATGGACCGCCTGCTGTGCGGCGACGTGGGCTTCGGCAAGACCGAGGTGGCCCTGCGGGCTGCCTTCAAGTGCGTCAGCCAGAGTAAGCAGTGCGCCATCTTGGTGCCCACCACCATTCTGGCCTTTCAGCATTACAACACCATTCTCAAACGGTTCGAGGGGTTCCCCGTGGCGGTGGAGATGCTCTCCCGTTTTCGTACCCCCAAACAGCAGGCGGACATCGTCCGTCGGGTGAAAAACGGGGAGATCGACATCATCGTGGGCACCCACCGCCTGCTGTCGCAGGACGTGGCCTTCCGCGATCTGGGACTGTTCGTGGTGGACGAGGAGCAGCGCTTCGGCGTGGCGCAAAAGGAGCGCATCAAGGAGATGACCCCCAACGTGGACGTGCTCACCCTCTCCGCCACCCCCATTCCCCGTACCCTGAATATGGCCATGAGCGGCATACGGGATATGTCGGTCATCGAGGAGGCGCCGCAGGATCGGCGCCCCGTGCAGACCTACGTGCTGGAACAGGACAACGGGGTCATCGACGACGCCATCCGTCGGGAGTTGCGGCGGGACGGGCAGGTGTATTATCTCCACAATCGGGTGGACAACATCGAATTGTGCGCCGCCGCCCTCCACAACCGCATCCCTGAGGCCCGCATCACCGTGGCCCACGGCAAAATGAACGAGGAGGAGCTGTCCGAGATCTGGCGGCAGGTGTTGGAGCACGAGGTGGACATTCTGGTGTGCACCACCATCATCGAAACGGGGGTGGACATCCCCAACGTGAACACCCTCATCATCGAAAATGCCGACCGCTACGGACTTTCTCAGCTTCATCAGCTTCGCGGACGGGTGGGTCGCTCCTCCCGCCGCGCCTATGCCTATCTCACCTTTACGCGAGGCAAGGAGTTGTCGGATATTGCCCAGAAGCGGCTGGAAACCATGCGGGATTTCACCGAGTTCGGTGCAGGCTTTAAGATCGCCATGCGGGATATGGAGATCCGCGGCGCGGGCAACCTGCTGGGTGCCCAGCAGCACGGGCATATGGAGGCGGTAGGCTATGATATGTACCTGAAATTGCTGGCGGACGCGGTGGGGGAGGAAAAGGGCGAGACCCACGCCCATTCGGTGGAGTGTTTGGTGGATCTGCCCATCACCGCCCACATCCCCGACAGCTATATCGGGGACAACGCCCAGCGCTTGGAGATCTACCGCCGTATCGCGGACATCCGCACGGTGGAGGATTCCATGGATGTGTTTGACGAGCTCATCGACCGCTTCGGCGAGCCGCCGGCGGCGGTGCAGGGGCTGGTGGACGTGGCCCTGCTGCGGAATATGGCGGCGGCGATGGGCATTCGGGAGATCCGCCAGCAGCAGGAGTCGGTGCTGCTCTACTGCGAGGGGCTGGATATGCGCTTGGGCGCGGGACTCACCGCTGCCTTCAAGGGGCGGGTGATGATCTCCGCCGGCGCCAAGCCTTACTATGCGGTGCGCATCGACCGAAGCGGCGGCAAGGACGCGCTGGACACCCTGCGCGAGGTGCTGGAAACGGCACAGGCTCTGCGGGATGAATGGGAAAAAGAAGCATAAAGAGAGAAAAAAAGGTCTCGCGGTGTCGCGGGACCTTTTTCTGTGGGGAAGGGCGCTGACTTGGCGGAGGGAAG
>JAZOWI010000027.1:0-4580 GCA_045659145.1 Acutalibacteraceae bacterium
AGCAGGGGGCGAAGGAACAGCTCCCCATCGCCTCGGTGACCAAGGTGATGACCCTTCTGCTGGTGATGGAGGCGCTGGACGAGGGCAGGATCGGGTGGCAGGATGCGGTCACCTGCTCGGAGCGGGCGGCCTCCATGGGCGGCTCCCAGATCTGGCTGGAAACGGGGGAGGTCATGACCGTGGAGGAATTGGTCAAGGCGGCGGCGGTGGTCTCTGCCAACGATGCCTGCGCCGCCTTGGCGGAGCATATCAGCGGCAGCATCGACGCCTTTGTGGCAGATATGAACCGACGGGCGGCGGCGCTGGGGATGGAGAATACCCGCTTTGTGGATTGCAGCGGGCTGGACGACAGCGGCTATTCCTGCGCCTACGACGTGGCGGTGATGAGCCGTGAGCTGATGACCCACAGGGACATCGAGCGGTTCACCACCATCTGGATGGACAGCCTGCGGGGCGGCGCCTCTCAGCTGGTGAACACCAACAAGCTGGTGCGGCATTACAACGGGGCCACGGGACTGAAAACCGGCACCACCAACGCGGCGGGGCACTGTCTGTCCGCCACCGCCCGACGGGAGGGCACCGCCTTCGTGGCGGTGGTGCTGGGGTGCGCCACCACCGCCGACCGCTGGGAGGGGGCACGGACCATGCTGGACTACGGCTTTGCTTCCTATACCGCCTATACCCCCGAAGCGGTCACCCCTGCGCCCATCCCCGTGCGGGGCGGGCAACAGCCCCAAGTGGCGGTCACCGTCCCCGCTCCCGAGGCGATGCTCATCCCCAAGGGGCAGGAGGGGCAGATCACCTCTGAGGTGACCCTGTGCGAAGACCTGCAAGCCCCCGTGTTGGCGGGGCAGACGGTGGGCACCTGGCGGTTGCTGCTGGGGGAGGAAGTGCTGGGCGAATACCCCCTCTGCGCGGCGGCAGAGGTGGCGGCGGTGACCCTGCGGTGGGCCTACGGTCTGCTACTGGGGGCATTGCTGGGGTAATTTTGTAAAAAAAGACATAAAAAATCGCAATTAGCGGTTGCAAAATTGGAAATTATGGTGTAAAATATACCCAAGTAAACGGATTTTCACTTCATTGGGTGCCTCAGGGTGCCGCAACAACAGAAAGGTGGCTCTTTGATGGCGGTCAAACTGGTAACAAAGTACGCAAAGGATTTTCTCTCGGAGGCGGAGATCACCGCCCTGCAACCGCAGGTGACGCTGGCACACAATACCCTCCACGACGGCTCGGGTCTGGGCAACGATTTCCTGGGTTGGGTGGACCTGCCCGTCAACTATGACAAAGAGGAGTTTGCCCGTATTCAGGCCGCCGCCGCCCGTATCAAAGAGGATACCGACGTGTTCATCGTCATCGGCATCGGCGGCTCCTATCTGGGCGCCCGCGCCGCCATCGAGTTCCTCAGATCCAATAATTATAACGCCAAGAAGAAGGATACCCCCGACATCTACTTTGCGGGCAACAGCATCTCCGGCACTCAGCTGTCGGAGCTCTTAGAGATCTGCGAGGGCCGTCGGGTATCCATTAACGTGATCTCCAAGTCGGGCACCACCACCGAGCCCGCCATCGCCTTCCGCGTCTTCCGCGAGTTGCTGGAAAGCCGCTACGGTCACGAGGAGGCGGTGCGCCGCACCTACGTCACCACCGACAAGGCGCGGGGCACCCTCAAGGGCCTCTCCGATCGGGAGGGCTACGAGACCTTTGTGGTGCCGGACGACGTGGGCGGCCGTTTCTCGGTGCTCACCGCCGTGGGTCTGCTGCCCATCGCCGTGGCCGGCTGCGACATCGCCGCCCTGATGCAGGGCGCCGCCGCCGCCCGCGCGGATTTTGCCGATCCCTGTCTGTGTAAGAATGACTGCTACCGTTACGCTGCCGCCCGCACCGCCCTGCACCGTCGGGGTCGCGCGGTGGAGTTGATGGTCAGCTATGAGCCCCAGTTCGCCATGATGAACGAGTGGTGGAAGCAGCTCTTCGGTGAGAGCGAGGGCAAGGATGGCAAGGGTCTGTTCCCTGCCTCGGTCATCTTCTCCACCGACCTGCATTCCTTGGGTCAGTTCATTCAGGACGGCTCCAATATCCTCTTTGAGACGGTGGTGAAGCTGGGCGCCCCCCAGCGGGACCTGCTCATCAAGGAGGACGCGGAGAATGTGGACGGCCTCAACTTCCTGGCCGGCAAGCCGCTGTCTTACGTAAATGAAAAAGCCTTTGAGGGCACCATTCTGGCTCACACCGACGGCGGCACCCCCAATCTGGTGCTGGACGTGCCCGCGATGAACGAGCAGGAGCTGGGCTATCTCATCTATTTCTTCGAGAAGGCCTGCGCCATCTCCGGCTATATGCTGGGGGTCAATCCCTTCGACCAGCCGGGCGTGCAGAGCTATAAGAAGAATATGTTCGCCCTGCTGGGCAAGCCCGGCTACGAGGAGGCCCGCGCCGCTCTGGAAGCGCGACTGGGCTGAGTTTTTCCCTTTCGGGAGTTCCTGCCCTGCGGGGCAGTTTCCAAATATCTAATTTCTAGGAGGACAAGATTATGATCACTTTGATTCTCGGTAAAAAAGGCTCCGGCAAGACCAAGAAAATGATGGACCTGTGTAAGGCCGCCGTGGAGCAGTCTAAGGGAAACGTGGTCTTTATTGAAAAAGATAGCACCTTGACATACGACCTGAGCCATAAGGCCCGTCTGGTGGCGGCGGAGGATTACGCCATCAACTGCTTCTGCTGTCTGTACGGCTTCATCGCCGGTATGTGCGCCGGTAACTACGACATCACCGACATCTTTGTGGATTCCACCTTGAAGATCGGCGGCGACGATCTGGAGAAGCTGGCGGACTGTGTGGAGAAGCTGGCCAAGCTGGAGGCCAACATCACCCTGTCCGTGTCCGCGGACAAGGCGGAGCTGCCTGCCCGTCTGGCCGAGCTGGCGGAGTAATTCCCGCAGCAGCTGCGTATACTAACAGCAAAGAACGGCGAGGGTGCGCTCTCGCCGTTTCTGTGCGAATGGAGAGTGAACCATGGGTATCTGGTACGAGGGTAACCGAAACAACGAGCAGAACCGTCGCGAGAAGGACGGCGTCACCTACTACATCCGCGGTGTCCGCGAGGTGGAGGGGGTGCGCTATCAGCGCTACGGCATCAAGACCCACTTCATCGAGAAGGGGGAGGACCTGACCGCCATTGTGGAGCGGTATGTGGCGCCCCTGTATCGGGCGGGGGACGTGGTCACCTTGGGGGAAAAGGTGGTCTCTATGTGTCAGGGTAAGGTGGTCACCATGGACGAGGTGAAGGTGGGCTTCTGGGCTAAGTTCTTGTCCAAGTTCGCCTATCGCTCCGCCGTGGGTACCGGTCTGTCCGAGCCCTATAAGCTGCAGCTGACCATCGACCTGAAAGGTCTTCCGCTGGTGCTGTGGGCGTCCTTTTGCAGTGCGCTGGGCAAGCTGGTGGGCAAACGGGGCATCTTCTTCGAGATCCTCGGTCGGGATATTGCCGGCATCGATGGCTTCTATCCCCACAGCCAGTTCGACACCTACAAGACCACGGCGGTGCTCAGCTCCGACGACCCTGCGGGGGTATGCGCCGCCATCTATGAGCGGCTGGGCATCTCCTGCGTGGTGGTGGATGCCAACGACATCGACATCGAGGTGCTGGGCAAGAGCCCCGATCTGACCGCCGTCCCCGACGGGGATCTGGCGGAGCGGATTCGGGACAACCCCGCGGGACAGGACGACGAGCTGACCCCCTTTATCCTGATTCGGGACATCGGGGAGGAGGAGGCGGAGCCCTTCGTACCGCTGGTGGCAATCGAAAAGCCCGGTCATTGATGGACAAGCCTTGGGGATAACTCCGGTCCAAATCTCACAATAATGACGAAAATGGATGGAATTTGAAATTGTCTATTGACAAATTCCGTCTGCTCTTATATAATATCATGCGTGACGCTTGAGGTGAACTATGCTATTGCAGTGCAGACCCCTGTTTATGGGCGAGGTGAACAGCCTCCCCGTGGAGACAGAATTGGATTTTTCGCAGGTGGAATACCAAGGACATCACCCCTTTACCCAGCCGATCCGTGTGGTCGGTGCGGTGACGGCGCGAGCCGGAGTGGTGCAGCTGTCGGCCAAGGCGCAGTTTCCGTTTGACGGACGGTGCGATCGGTGCCTGACCCCCTTTGTGCGATCCTACGACATCCCGATGGAGCATACACTGGTGGCCACCCTCGAGGACGAGGAGAATGACGACTACATCCTGCTGGATAACTACCAACTGGATCTTGACGATCTGGTGCTGGCGGACATCCTGCTGGAATTGCCGTACAAGAGCCTCTGCCGAGAGGACTGCCGCGGTCTGTGCCCCCTGTGCGGAACCAACCTCAATGAAGGACTCTGCGGTTGCAACCGCAAGTCGGTCGATCCCCGTCTCGCTGTGTTGGGACAATTATTAGATTAATCTTTTTTATCAATGCAAGGAGGTGCTGACATGGCGGTACCCAAGAGAAAAACACCCAAAGCCCGGCGTGATAAGAGACGCAACAACGTCTGGAAGCTGGAAGCCCCTGCGCTGGTGAAGTGCCCTCAGTGCGG
>JAZOWI010000028.1:0-4714 GCA_045659145.1 Acutalibacteraceae bacterium
AGCCACGAGGCCATCCAGCAAAGTATGCAGAATATGAGTCAGGTGTTGCTCACCGCCCAAACCGGTGCCAACACCGCCATCAACGAGAATCTGGAAAGCATCCGCAAGGCTATGACCACTCAACTGAGCGGCATTCGGGAAGAGAACAACCGTCAGTTGGAGCAGATGCGCCAGACGGTGGATGAAAAACTGCAAAAGACCCTCAATGACCGCATTACCCAATCCTTCCAACTGGTCAATGAACGGTTGGAGCAGGTGTATGCGGGTCTGGGAGAAATGAAGACCCTAGCCAGCGGCGTAGGCGATCTCAAAAAAGTGCTGTCCAACGTGAAGACCCGCGGTGTGCTGGGTGAGGTACAGCTGGGCGCTATTTTGGAACAGATCCTCTCCCCCGAGCAGTACGAAGCCAACGTCAAGACCCGCCCCAATACCACCCACTACGTGGAATACGCGGTCAAACTGCCCGGTGCCGACGAGGGCACGGTATGGCTCCCCATCGACGCTAAGTTCCCCGTGGACGCCTATGCTCACTTGCTGGAAGCCTACGACACCGGCGATGCCGACGCGGTCAAAGCCGCCGGCAGTATTCTGGAACAGCGCATCCGTGCCTTTGCACGGGACATTCGGGATAAATATGTGGCACCGCCCCACACCACGGACTTTGGTATTATGTTCCTGCCCATCGAGGGCCTGTATGCCGAGGTGGTACGGCGGGGACTCATCGAATCCTTACAAAACGAGTATCACATCAACATCGCCGGCCCCACCACCATGGCCGCCCTGCTCAACAGCCTGCAAATGGGCTTTAAGACTTTGGCGATTCAGAAACGCTCCGGTGAAGTGTGGAAACTGCTGGGCGCGGTCAAGACCGAGTTTGATAAGTTCGGCAACGTGGTGGAAGCCGCTCAGCAGCGGCTGGAACAGGTGGGCAACGAGCTGGACAAGCTGGTGGGAGTACGCACCCGTCAGATCCAACGCCGTCTGGCCAACGTGACCAGCCCCACCGACGGCGAGGCCACCGCCCTTATCGAGGGCGGGGACACGGTGGAATAAGGAGAAACCGCATTATGGAACAGAAAAAGATCGATCGCATCAACGAACTGGCACGCAAGAAAAAGGCTGAGGGCCTCACCCCCGCGGAGTTGGAGGAGCAGGCCGCCCTGCGCGCCGAATACATCGCCGGTTTCCGCGCCAGTCTCGCCGCCCAGTTGGATAACACCGTGGTGGTGGACCCCGACGGCAACCGCACCCCCGTACAACGGAAAAAGCCCCTGTCCTAACCCGACCGTCAACATCAAGGAGGTTTTTGATTATGGATAAATTACTGAAATTGCTCAATACCAACGCCCGTCTCACCGACGCTCAGATGGCGGTGATGCTGGATGCCACCGAAGAGGAGATCCGCGCCGCCGTGGCCGCCTTGGAATCCTCGGGTGTGGTACGCGGCTACAAGCCCCTCATTGACTGGGAGAAAACCGGCGAAGAGGTGGTCACCGCCATCATCGAGCTGAATATTGCCCCCAGCAAGGACGAGGGCTTCGACGGCATTGCCCGCACCATTATGGAGTTTGAAGAGGTGGAGGGTCTGTCCCTGATGAGCGGCGGTCACGACCTGATGGTCACCGTCAACGGCCGTTCCTTCAAGGAGGTGGCGATGTTTGTGGCCAAGCGGCTGTCTCCCTTGGACGGCGTACTGGGCACCGCCACTCATTTCGTACTGAAAAAATACAAAGAGCGCGGTGTCCTGTTTGAGGACGAGGAACGGGACGAGAGAGGCAACCTATGAACTACGACAAATTGGTGAATCGGACGCTGGCGGAGATGAAGCCCTCCGGCATCCGCAAGTTCTTTGATATTGCCGCCGAGATGGAGGACGTGATCTCCCTATCGGTAGGTGAGCCGGATTTTTCCACCCCGTGGCATATTCGGCAAGAGGGTATCCACACCCTCGAAAAGGGGCGCACCTGGTACAGCCCCAACGCGGGTCTGCTGGCCCTGCGGGAGGCCATCGCCGCCTATGTGAAACGGCACAGCGGTATGGTCTATGACCCCAAGACCGAGGTACTGGTGACGGTAGGCGGCAGTGAGGCCATCGACCTGTGTCTGCGCGCCCTCATCACCCACGGAGACGAGGTGCTGATCCCCGAACCCAGTTTCGTCTGCTACGACCCCCTGACCCGTATGGCCGGCGGTGTGCCGGTGCCGGTGGTCACCAAGGCGGAGGACGCCTTTCGGCTGAAAGCGGAGGCGGGGGCTGCCGCCATCACCCCCAAGACGAAGCTGCTGATCCTGCCTTTCCCCAACAACCCCACCGGCGCCATTATGCCTCAGGAGGAATTGGAGGCGCTGGCGCAGGTGCTTCGCGGCACCGATATTATGGTGCTGTCCGATGAGATCTATGGTGAACTGACCTACGGACGGGAGCACGTAAGTTTCGCCTCCCTGCCGGATATGCAGGAGCGGACCGTACTGGTCTCCGGCTTCTCCAAGGCCTTTGCCATGACCGGTTGGCGGTTAGGCTATGCCTGCGGTCCCGCGCCGGTGATGCAACTGCTCACCAAGCTCCATCAGTATGCCATTATGTGCGCCCCCACCACCGCCCAGTATGCCGCCATTGAGGCCATGAAGAACGGGGACGGGGACGTGGAGAATATGCGCAGCGAGTACGATATGCGTCGCCGTCTGATCGTGGATGAGCTCAACAAACTGGGACTGACCTGTTTCGAGCCGGAGGGCGCCTTCTACGTGTTCCCCTCCATTCAGTCCACCGGACTGACCTCGGAAGAATTCTGCCGCCGTCTGCTGGAAGAGAAGCACGTAGCGGTGGTGCCCGGTAACGCCTTCGGCGATTCGGGCGAGGGCTTTGTGCGCATCTCTTACTGCTATTCCCTGAAACATATCACCGAGGCGATGCGCCGCATCGCCGCCTTCTTAAAGGAGAACGGATTATGTCAGTAACCGTCCACGCGCCGGCCAAGATCAACCTGACTCTGGACATTGTGGGCACCCGCGAGGACGGGTATCATCTGTTGGAGAGCATCTTTCAATCGGTGAGCATTTACGACACCGTCATCGCTCGTAAGCGGTGGAGCAAGGGCATTGCCCTCAACGCCCCCGCCTGCGAGTGCCCCGTGGAGAAAAACACCGCCTATAAGGCGGCGGTGGCTTTCTTCGCATATACGGGACTGAAAAAGGGTGTGCATCTGTCACTCACCAAGCGCATCCCCACCCAAGCGGGAATGGGGGGCGGCTCCGCCGATGCGGCAGGAGTGCTGGTGGCGCTGAATAAACTGTTTAAAACCAATTTGAGCACCGCGCAACTCTGCGAAATCGGTTTGACGGTAGGAGCGGACGTGCCCTTCTGCATTGTGGGCGGCACCGCCTACATTACCGGTATCGGTGAGAAGATACGACCCCTGCCGCCGCTACCCGACTGCTTTATCGTCATCGCTCAACCTGCCGAGGGCATCTCCACCAAGGAGGCCTACGCCGCGGTGGATAACGCACAGATCCTCACCCGCCCCGACAATGCCGCCGCCATCGCCGCTCTGGAAGCGGGCGACCTGGCGGGGGTATGCAAGCAGGCGGTGAATGTATTTGAGACCGCCACACGGCTGCAAGGCGTTGCGGACATCCGTCAGCGGATGCAGACCTTTTCTCCTCTGTGCAGTCAGATGACCGGCAGTGGCAGTTGTGTATTCGCCATCTTTGAGGATAGCGCCACCGCCGAGGCCTGTGTAGTACACCTGCAAAAAGACTATCCCACCGCCTTTGTGTGCCGCCCCTGCGATGGCATAATTTAACAAATTTGCATAAAGCCGAGGAAAACCGCCCACACTGTCTCTACACGACAGAAAGGGCGGTTTTTTATTTATGCAGATACGAAAGAATGCATGGCTACGGGCCACGGTAGGTGGGATGGTGCTGTACCTTCTCCTGTCCATCGGGGCGCTGTACGGACAATGCGAAGGGGTACGAGAGAATGTGGTGCGCCTGCACATCCTGGCCCACTCCGACTCCACGGAGGATCAGACGCTGAAATTGCAGGTGCGGGATGCGGTGGTGGCCGCCGCGGGAGAATGGCCCGCCACCGCGTCCGCAGCCGAGACCCTGTCACGCGCCGAGAACGATCTGTCCCGTTTGCAGGCGGTGGCACAGCAGACGGTGACCGAGGCAGGCTACGATTATCCCGTGAAGGTGGAACTGACCCGTATGTACTTCACCACCCGTCAATACGACACCGTCACCCTGCCCGCGGGTATGTACGACGCGGTGCGGGTCACCATCGGCGAGGGACGGGGGCAAAATTGGTGGTGCGTGGTGTATCCGCCTCTGTGCCTGGGCGCCGCCGCGGATAAGGAGGCCTCCGCGGATTTCTTTAATCCCCGTCAGGCCGCCCTCGTGAACGGCGGACAGCGGTATGTCCTGCGTTTTAAGGTGGTGGAATGGTTCGAAACGTGGCTGCATATTTTCCAGCGAAACGGGTAAAATAAAAAAGTCAAAAATTTTTGATTTTGGTATTGACAAAACGGAAACCATAGTGTATTATAGTCAAGCGGTTTGAAAAACCCGCGGTGACAGGCACCTCTAGCTCAGTTGGTAGAGCACCTGACTCTTAATCAGGGTGTCCAGGGTTCGAGTCCCTGGAGGTGCACCATTATATGGCCCGTTGGTCAAGTGGCCTAAGACTCCGGCCTCTCACGCCGGCAACAGC
>JAZOWI010000029.1:0-15746 GCA_045659145.1 Acutalibacteraceae bacterium
GGTGGTCGACTTGGTCGTAGAAGACTTCGTCGAAGACTTAGTCGTAGACTTGGTGGTCTTATCAGTCTTGCCGGACGATTTGGTCGTGGACTTGGTGGTGGACTGAGTCACCTTACCATCGTCCGTGGTAGTGGTGGTGTCGTCACCGGCACCCTCGGTGGTATCGGGGGTATCATCGGTACCCTCGGTGGTGTCATCCGTGGTATCAGTGGTGTCCGTGTCGTCGGTATCCTCCGTGGAATTGTCGGGAGTCTCCTCCGAATTATCATCCACGCTGGTGCCGGTGGACACGTCCGCGTCCTTGCTGGGGTCCGGCTCCGGCTTCTGGCCGCAGCCCACACAGAGGGCCAGCAGCATGACCACTGCCAGGAGCATTGCTAACAGCTTTTTCATAGGTTTTCTCCTTTAATTGGCGTTATGGGGAGCACCGCTCCGCAGAGCGTTGCCGCGCCCAAACATCACATAACCCGAGTTACGAGAACTCGAGTTACGAGAACTCGGTCATAATGCGCTTGATGTTCACATCAATGGCGCTCTTCCATTTGTTCATGTTGGTCTGAATACCGGAGATACCGGCCTGGAATACATCAAAGCTGAAATCCCACTGGCTGTACTCGCCGCCGTACTCCACAATACCCTGACTGCAATTGATGACCTTGGGCATATCCCACAGGGTCTCACGCATCTGGAGCAATTCCTCCTCAGGATAGTTGGCGGGACGATCTTCGGGCTCCACGTCATCGTCATCCACGTATACGTCATTGCTGGACCAGTACATATAAGCCGCCAGACCCATCTTGGGGTTCTTGGCGCCTACGGGGATACAGGCCGCACGGGGAGTGGCTACCACGAAGGGGGTCATACCGGGCTTGCAGGGAGCAGGCACGACGCCCCAGTCATCCTTGGTCTGACCCACAGGATCTTCATGGCCCCACATCCAGCTCTCGCCCACCATCATCACGCTCTTACCGGTGGAGAAGTTTTCCTCCGCGCCGGCCAGACCGGTGGTAACCTTGTGCACGTGGTGCAGATCATTGACAAAGTTCCAGGCACTCTGAATCTCGGGGGTGTCCAGATTGTTGATGATCTCACCGTTACCGACGGTGATGATACCCTTACCGGAGGTGATCAGGAAGGTGTGAGAAGCATACAGTTCGCAGCCCCAAATGCCGTTGGCCGTATCGTTGACCGCCTTGGCGCATTCCAAGAAGCTGTTCCAATCCCATTTGCCCTGCTCAAACAGTGTGCCGGGATCGGTCACGCCCATCCGCTTGAAGATGGTCTTGTTGTAGTAGGTGACCGTGAAGTGAGCGTCGCCGCTGTTTTTCAGCAGAGCCGCGTACTTCTTGTCATTCCACACGTAATTATCCATTAACTGTGTATCGAAAATATCCATAGTCAGGTCCTGCTTGGCAGCAGAAATGTCCTGCACAAAGCCCTTGATGACCAGAGAGGGATAGTGGGAGCCGGCCATATAGCACACATCGGGAGCCGCCTTGGCATTGATGAGCGCCGACAAACGGGTGCCGTACTCCTCCAGATCACAAATGATGAACTTCACCTTTACGCCGGTCTCCTCCTGCATCTGCAAGAGCTGGCCGGTCTCGGCTTCGGCATCAAAGTGGATCAGGATCTTCGCGGTCTTACCCTTCATGGAATCATCGAACATAGACAAGATCTTGCTCTTGACCGTCTCGTTCACCTGCTTCTCGGTGGTGGAGGTGGTGGTCTTTTTCGTGGTAGTGGTCGTCTTGTCAATGAGGATGCCGGGGTTATTCTTTGTGGTGGATTTTGTCGTCGATTTTGTGGTAGACTTAGTGGTCTTGTCGGTCTTGCCGGACGACTTAGTCGTGGACTTAGTGGTCTTGCCGGTCTTGTCGGTCTTGCCGGACGACTTAGTCGTAGACTTAGTGGTCACCTTGCCGTTGCCGGAGGTGGACTTGGTGGTCACCTTGCCGTCGCCGGTGGTGGTCTTGTCGTCACCGGAGGTGGTGCTGTCGGCAGACACGTCGGCAGTGGTGTCGCCGCTCACGTCAGTGGTGTCACCGCTCTCGTCAGTGGAGTCACCGCTCTCGTCGGTCACATCCCCTTCCTCGCCGGTGGAATCGGTGCTGTCGTCCGTGAACTCGTCGGAATTGTCATCCAAAGCGGTTCCGGTAGATACGTCGTTGTCCTGACTGGGGTCCGGTTCAGGCTTTTGACCGCAGGCAGACAGCAGCAGGGAAAGAGCCATCAACAGCACCAAAAAAAGAGATAAAGCAGACCTGCTGTTCAATTTCTTTTGCATATGGCTTTCGCTCCTCTACATAGTTGTGCTTTTTTGTATCAGTTGCAAATGCGGCTTCGGGGACGGGTGAACCAGGTCACCCGTCCCGTCTGCACCATTCAATTTATGAAATTATAGGGGCAAAATTAGGCAAACTCGGTGGTGATGCGCTTGATGTTCACATCGATGGCGCTCTTCCACTTACCGATGTTGGTATCGATACCGGACATACCGGCCTGCCAAGTATCCCAGCTGAAGTCCCAGATGCTGTACTCACCGCCATAGGTCAGTACGCCTTCGGTCATGTTGGGGATCTTCTTCATAGCCCACATAGCACGCTTGACTTCATTGATCTCGTTACGGCTGTAACCACCGTTGGGATTCTCGGGCTTGCCGGCGCCCAGCATACCGGTGTCATAGCTGACCCAGTAGCACCACAGAGCGATGCCGGCGGTGGGGTTCTTGGCACCGGTGGGAACAGCGCCGCCACGGGGATTGATCAGGCAACGATCGCCCACACCCGCCTTGGTGGGATAGGGAACGATGCCCCACTCATCCTTCATGCTGTTGGCGATGGTGCCGCCGGCATTGGCCTGCCAGGAGGAACCGAGCATAATGGCGGTGTTACCGGCCGCAAAGTTCACATCAGAGCCGGTGATGGCAAGAGCCACCTTGTACTCGTGATACAGCTTGGAGATGAAGGTCCAGGCTTCCTTGACTCTGGAATCGTCCAGGTTGTTGTTGATGGTGTCTTCACCGATGCTAATGACACCGATGCCGGCGGTGGACAGGAACTCCTGGTGGTTGTAGAAGTCACAACCCGCAATGTTGCTGTCCACGTCTACGGTCTTCTGAGCACAATCCAGGAAGGTATCCCAGTTCCACTTGCCCTGCTTCCACAGGGTGCCGGGATCGGTCACACCCAGCTTAGCAAACATGGTCTTGTTGTAGAAAGCGGCAGCCATATTGGAGTTTTCGCTGTTCTTCACCATGGCGGCGTAGCTGTGGCCCTTCCACTTATACTGCTCCATCAGATCCAGATCGAACAGATCGGGATGCGCCTCGAAATCAATGCCGGTAACGCTCAGATCCTGGAAGTAGTTCTTCACAACGAAGGAGGGGAAGTTGCCTTCACCCAGCATAGCCAGGTCGGGAGCAGCGGTGGCGTTGATCAGAGCGGACAAACGGGTACCATACTGGGTGCCCTCCGCCACGATCCACTTCACTTTGATGCCGGTGGCAGCCTTCAGGTCTTCCATCTTAGCCGCTTCGTCGGTACCCTGCGTCCAGCCGGACAGAACGGTAATCTGCTTGCCCTTCATCGCGGGGGTGAAGAGGCCGAGGATCTCCTCCTTGGTGTCCTTGACGATCTGCTGAGTGGCAGAGGTGGAGACCTTCGAGCTGGAAGTGGTCTTACTGCTAGTGGGGTTCAGAGGGTTGTCGGTCCTCTTAGTCGTGGACTTGGTGGTCGACTTGGTGGTGGACTTGGTGGTCGACTTGGTGCCGGACTTGGTGGTGGACTTGGTACCGGACTTAGTGGTCGACTTGGTGGTCCCCTTGCCATCGTTCTTGGTAGACTTGGTGGTGGACTTGGTGGTCACCTTGCCGTTGCCGGTGGTGGACTTGTCGTCACCGGAGGTGGTGCTGTCGGTGGACGCGTCGGCAGTGGAATCGCCGCTCACGTCGGTGGTGTCGCCGCTCTCGTCGGTGGAGTCACCGCTCTCGTCGGTCGCGTCACCTTCCTCACCGGTGAAGTCGGTGCTGTCGTCCGGTGTCACGCTTTCATCCACGCTGGTGCCGGTGGACACGTCGTTGTCTTTGCTGGGGTCCGGTTCGGGCTTCTGACCGCAGGCGGTCACGAAGGTCAGAACCATCAGGATAGCCAGCAACAGGGCGCTGAGTTTCTTCAGGTTTTTCATGTTCTTTTCCTCCTTATAATATTCACTAAGAGAAGCCAGCCCCCGTCGAGGCGGGAATCGTGCTGTTCTTCTGCTTAATTGACGGATGGGGTGGTATCAGCCAACGATACCGGAACGCTCGATACTGCGGATGAACCAGCGCTGGGCGATCATATACAGAATCAGCACAGGCAGGATGACCAGGAAGCAGGCCGCCATCTGCAGGTTGGGGGTGCTGTTGACCTCCAGCTCTTTCAGAGCGGTGGTAACGCGTTCCAACGCCAAGTTCAGCGTCTTGCCGGATTCAATGTACATAGAGGACTGATAATAGTCGTTCCAGTGCCACAGGATCGAGAAGATGCTCACCGTCAGCACGGCCGAGCCGGAAGACGGAATAATGATGTTGGTGAAGGTACGGACCGAGCCGGCGCCGTCGATCCACGCCGCCTCCTCCAGCTCGCGGGGCAAGCTGAGGAAGAACTGACGGTAGATGAAGATGAACAGACCGGAACGGATGCCCACACCAAACAGAGAGGGCAGCCAGAAGGGCCATGCCGTATCGATCACGTTGAGTCGGATGCTCGTTCCCAACACCTTATTGATCGTCTGAATGATACCCAGGAAGTCCAAACGGGAGAACTGGACGTAGGACGCAATGGACAGCATCTGCGGAGGCACCAGAATGGTCAGCAGCACCAGCGCAAAAATGATCTTTTGCTCAGGGAACTTGAATCGGGCCAGACCGTAGGCCACCAACGCGCAGGAGATGATCTCGATCACCGCGCTCACCAGCAGATAGGTGACCGTGGTCACCGCGGAGTTGGCATAATCCAACGCCTCAAAGGCCAAGGAGAAGTTCTCCAACGTCCAGGTACGGGGCAACCATACCACCGCGGGGTCATACAACTGCTCTTCCGGACGGAAGGCGTAACTGATCATATAGAACAACTGGAACAACACCACATAACCAATGAGCAGAAGGAAGATATAGCGAGCCACCAATGCAATGACGTGCGCCGCCTTCTTCTGGCGTTTCAGTTGTCGGGAGCGGATGCGCTCCATTTCAAGAGTTTGTTCGTTAATAGACATCTATGGATTCACCACCAATACTGTTAAAATACATCAGCGGTACCGCCGCAGCCACGCGAAGTCGATGATCAAGAAGGCGATCGCCGACAACACGATCACGATGCCGAAATAGGTCCATAGCATCGCCGCGCTGGTACTGTATACCTGCTGCTCTTGCAAGACGGTAAAGGCTTGCTCGATAACGGGGTTGTTGGATTTGACGAAGAACGAAATAGAGACAAAGACCAGCACCAGCACCGATGTATTGGATAGCATCGGGAAGGTGATGTACCAGAAGCATTCCCAGGAGGAAGCGCCCTCTACGTTGGCCGCCTCAAACATACTGTCCGGAATGGACTGGAGACCCGCGATGAACAACACAATGGGCACACCGCAGTCCCACATCAGGTCGAAGATGGTATTAATGTATTTGCCTAACAGCTCGGATACGGATTCCGGCAAGCCCATCTGGTCGAAGATCTCGATGACGTTCACCAGACCGGCACCGCCGCCGGTAGCCATATTGCTCATCATAGACGCCGCTTCGTTGCCCTTGATGAACTCCAAGATCACACCGGTGGACATGATCACCGGCAGGAAGAAGATGGTACGGAAGGCCAGACGGCCGGGGAACTCCTGATTGAGCACGATGCCCAGAATCAGGCTCAGGGCGAAGATGATGGGTACCGAAGTGAAGAAGGAACTCAGAGATGCGGTCAGATTATCCACATAACTGGGGGATTCGTACAGAATGAAGTGATACTTGTCGAATCCCACCGGATCCAGCGCAAAACCGTTTTCGGTGATGCGCACATCATTAAAGGAATAAATAAAGGACTTAACCAACGGGAGCAGGATAAACCAGATAAAGCCGATTTCCCAGATCAGCACGAATTTTCTGCCGGTCCAGCGTCGCCGCTCTTCCAGACCTCTCATTTTTACACGTTTCATGCTCATCCTCCCTTACCACACCAGATAGCCGCCGGCTTCCACCGTGCCGCCATCGGTATAGGCTTCCGTTTCGCCGTGATTCACGTACAGAACCACGCCGTTGTCGAAATAAGTCGTGGTCACATCACCGTCAGTGATATAGTCGGTAATGGTGGCACCCTCCAACTGAGGATAGACCTCGTTGACGGTGGCCAGATTGCGGATCACGTCCTCGCGATAGCCCTCCCAGTAGCCACTGGAGAACCAGGTGTGATCCGTGTTGCGCAGCTCCTCAGGATAGGTGGCGCAGATAGAATACATAGGCACCACACCCAAGGACAGCGCCTTGAGGAAGGTCTGCTGGGGATTCGCCTCACGGTTGATGGCCGTGGTGGTCATGGGCACGTAGCCGCGGAAGACCACCTGATAGAAGGGAACATCCTCATCCAGCACGTTATAGCGGGAACTCTTGAGAGACACATCCCAGATCAGATCCGACGCGGTGGCCGCATAGGCGTTGGCGCCGCTCATCACCAGCGTGCCGTCCTCAGAGAACTTAGACAGGATCGCCTGCACATCCTGCTCCATACCGTTACGGGCAAAGGTGGCCTCGTCACGGTAATCGGAATAGGCGGTGTTGCCCAGCGAGGACAGACCGATACCGGCGGTGCCGATGGAGGCAAACTTCTCACGCAGCGTGTCGGCTACCTCCGCCAATTTGGAGCGCTTGACCAGACTGTAATAGCGCTTCTCCAAATCGGGGCGATAGGTCACCGGCGAATAGAAACCCTTTTTGGAGGCTACATTGTTGGCGCGGTAGGCCACATCCGCCATTTGGTTAACGCCGTTACCGTTCTTACGGAAATACAACAGTTCAAAGTTGGTGAACAGGGTAGTGTTGTTGGCATCAGCCCACTCTTTGAGGGCTTCCAGATCCTCCTTGGAACCGAAGGCCTTGCTGATCTGATAACCGCCGGCCAGATGCTCCGCATCCAGACCGCCCTTACCGAAACCGGTGAGCACGGTGGTCAGCGGCGCCGACACCGCTCCGCTGATGTCGGTGAGGATGTCCTGCACCTGACTCAGGGTGGTCACTGTCTGCATACGGTCAAAGGAAACGCCGAATACCTCTTCCTCCACCGTGGCACCGCCCAAGAATTCCAGAGCCATATAACTGCCCACGGACTCTTTCTTCTCCAAGCCTTGGTTATCAATGAGCCACCGGCGATAGGTCTCCGCCATACCCACATAGTCCGCCTGATCACCCTCCAACTGAGTGTACAGTACCTCTGCATAAGGCAGGGAAACCATACCCTTGGAGTAGCTGCGCACCTTCTGAGCGTAGGATTCACGGTTCTGAATATCCACCACGTCCGAGCCGCGCAGCTGGAAGGAGGGATACACACAGGACCAACCCACACGCTCGTCACCGGCCACGGCATTGATGCTGGCCAGTGCGGCGCCCTGGGTGATGATGCCTACCAGGCCGTTGTCGCCACAGTTCGCGCCAAAAACGGGCAGATGCGCCGTCTGGGCATAGGATACGCGGGTGGCCGGCTGCTCAATGGCGTCAATGCCGAAGACGGGCTCCGTGTATTTACGGATACCGTTGCGCACATCCGAGTGGATCAGAGCGCCGCTGCCGGAGGGAACGAACAGATACGAGGTATCGTCCTCGGGCACCGATGCCAGATAGGGGGCCAAGGACACGGAGGTGAGCTTATACCCCTCGCCCTCTTCGATGTCCTCGATCACCAGTCGGATGTTGAGGGAGCCGTTCACCAGCGTGTATTCCACCGGAATCCGCAGTTGCAGCTCCACGAAATCGTAGATGACACGGATGCCGTTCTCAATGAGTTCAGAGCCTACCATACCGTCGAGGATGGCGCCCTCATAACCCACCATGGTCCGCTCTTGACGGTTCTCCGTGGCATAGTAAGCGATCTGGATGGGAGATTTCATCTCCATCACGTTGTAACCGGCTTCCACCCCTTGCCGGTAGAAGTCGTAGGGGATGCTGGACCAGATACGACCGGTCGCAGTATTGAAGAAAAAGATTGCCTTTTCATTCACGTCCCACAGCAACTGGTTGATGCCGTCGTCGGCCACCACCTGTTCGGTGACATTCTCCAATACCGTCTCCTGATACACCTTGACCGTGGTGACCTCATTCGAACAGCCGGTCATACTCAGCGGCATGGTCAGGATCAGCAGTGCCAGCAGCAAGCTGCCAATGTTTCGTAGTTGTTTTTTCACAGGTTGTTCCTCCCTGGAGCCCTTCGTGATTTTATCGATAGAAGGCTTCGCGATACAAGTTGCCGATAAAGGTGACAAAGTCTTGCGCCAGAACCACCAGCAGGAATGCGATGAATCCGACCAGACACATACCTAACACCGTTCCGATCAAGGCACCGATGGCCTTAAAGAAGCTGAACTCGTGGATAATGGTGATGGCCAGCAGCAGCCACAGCACCGTGATGATGGTAATGATCATCTGCACGATGGTGAGGAAGGAGCCGCCGGTGGGGATGACCAAGTAGGTCAGGGCCACATACAGCACCGAGCCCACGATCTGGGGAACCAAGCAATAGCACACAGCGCAGTAGCACTGTTTGAGCTTGCCCTTACCCTCGAACAGAACCGAGATACCCCAGTTACAGAACACACCCAGGATCACCACACCGATGGTGCCCACAATGGTGAACAACAGGCTGGTGTCGTTGTTGGGTAACACATACATAAAGCCGGCATACTGTTTCTCCGCCATCTTGCCGAGGAAATACAGCACCAGGATCACACTGGGCACCAGCAAGGACAGGCGGGGCGACTGCCGTATATAATTAAAGGAAGCAAAGGGGTGCATCAGCACGTTAGTGGCGTTGCGGACCTCCTCGTTCTTGATGAGGATGATCTCCCGCTTACGGCTGATGATGAAGAACACCGACAGGCCGATGATCGCCACCAGAATGCCGAAGAACAGCCAGATAAAGTTCTTTTCAAGGAAGAGACTCTGGGTAGACTTGAAGGCGGAGATGTAGGTCTCCTGATCCAGACCCAGCTTGGCGTATTCCATCGCTGTGTCGTAATCGCCCTCAACCAGCGCCGCCTTACCCATACCGATCAAAGCGATCTGATAGTTCTGCTCTTTCTCAATGATCTCCTGCCACAGAGGCTTGGCCTCCATGTGCTTGCCGTCCTGACTGAGGATATCCGCCTGACGGACCGCACGACCGAACTCGGTGGTGGTGAACTTGGTGATGTTGGCGTTGATGGTATCCAGCACGTACACGTTGTCACCGGTACCCACAACGGCCACGGGGGTCACAAAGGAGCCCACCTGAGAGCCGGTGCCGATGCCGCCGCCCATAACGGTCAGCAGATTGCACGTCTGGTCGTACACAAAGATCTTACCGGTGGCGCGGTCTACCGCGTAGATGAAGCCGTCGGCATCCACCGACAGACCGGCGATCGCCGGCGTGATACGGGTGTTGAGCGCGTTGTAGTTGTAATCCATATCGGTGAAACGGAACTGGTCCGCATCCTGCGCACTCAAATTGGAGGAGAACTTCAAGATGTTACCGCCGCCGGGACCCATCTTACGGATCTCGCCTTTGGAGAAGCTCCACTGACCGCCCTCGGTAGAGGTGTACAGGAAGCCGTCGGGTCCCACCGTCACGTCGGTGACCTGATAGGGAAGTTTCTTCAATTCTGCCTGTGCTTTTTCGTCGGTCATAAAGATGGAGGTAAACCATTCCTTGATGGCATTGAGCACGTTGCCCTCCACCAGGTTGGCGCCGAAGAAGCCCAAGAACTGGAAGTTCTCGTCAAACATCATCGTGCCGTAGTAGGAGCCCTCGCACAGCACATAGAGGAAGTCCTTCTGGTCGCACACCACACGGGTGGGCTTGAAATCAAATCCCTCCGGAATCAGATACGAATCGGGGGCGGTGATGATATGCTCCACAATGTAGTCGCGGGAGCACACCAGCACTTGCTTATTGGCGGAGTCGGCGATAAACAGCCGCTCGTCCGTGATGGACAGACCGCCGGCACCGGTAAAGTCCAGCGGCTCGCCCTCATAGTACACCGTGTCCACCACCTCAGCCAGCGTCAGATCGCTGTTGAGGATGACGATGCGGCCGTTGTTGCTGTCCAGCACATACAGGCGACCGTCGCTGTCCGCGGTGAGATATTTCGGCTCTTTCAGGGCACCGATGCCCAGCATATTGCCGTCGATGGTCTCTTCGGCATCATACAGGGGACGGATGGATACCACCTCTTTGAGGCCGGTGTCACCCTTTTGCCAATAGGTATATGTATCGTTGGGGATACGGGCCGCGCTGACCGGCAGC
Source organism: Acutalibacteraceae bacterium (assembly GCA_045659145.1). Classification (GTDB taxonomy): domain Bacteria; phylum Bacillota; class Clostridia; order Oscillospirales; family Acutalibacteraceae; genus UBA5905. The sequence continues at coordinate 10,515 of JAZOWI010000029.1, forward strand.
GCACAAAGCATCGCCAACACGGCGGCGATGACTGCCGCCCGTTTCCATACCGTTGTACGTTTCATCCAAACACCTCTTGTCCTACGGTATCCGTCTTATTCCTTGATACCGGCATTACTCATAGTTTCCAACACATTGGACTGGCACAGCAGATACACGATGATGGGCGGGATCATCAACAGAACCGTTGCCGCCATCGCGCTACCGGAACGGGCGATACCGCCGCCGGTGATCTGTCCCATAACCTGGGGCAGGGTACGCAACTCATCGCGGAAGATGGTGCCGGAGGGAACCAATGCCCACGCATCGCGGAAAGCGAACAGCGCCAAGGTCAGCAGAGCCGGCTTGGCAATGGGCAGCACCACCGAGAACAGAATACGGGGGTTGCCGGCGCCGTCGATCTTAGCCGCCTCGATCAGTGCCGGAGGCAGGCTGGCGTCCATAAACTGTTTAATGAGGAACACGCCGATGGTGGAGGGCAGCGCCGGCAGTATGTACACCAGATAGGTGTCGATGATCTTCATAGAGGAGAAGATCATATACTGAGGGATCGCCAGCGTGTAGGCATTGAACAGAATGGTAAACTGCACGATCAGGAAGGCGGTCTTCATAAACTTGGTCTTGCTCTGAGAGAACACATACGCAGCCATGGCGGCGATGAAGATGTGTCCGATGGTGATGACCACACTCAGCATAATACTATTGATAAAATAGCGCTCCGCCGACACACGCAGACTGTTCAGCAGACCCGGCAGGGCCGCGTAGTTCTGGAAGGTGGGTCGGGTCACAAAGAACCGCGGCGGGAAAGCCAAGATCTCATCCAGCGGTTTGAGCGACGTGGAGACGGAGTAGATCAGCGGCAGGATGGTGAACAAGCCGGCGCCGATCAGGATCAGGGCAATCACAATGTTGCCGAAGGTAGAGCGCGTAAAGCGCTGATATCGTTGTTTTGTGGATCGCAAGGCTATCGCTCCTTCTGACGGTTTGAGCCGCGCCCTCACAGGGGGCAGCGGACTTCGCATCGTTTATTTTCCGGACATATTGAGCAGCTTACCCACCAGGATTCTGGAGAATGCCATCATAATGAACAGCACCACGGAAATGGCGGAGGCATAGCCAAGCTCAAATCGCATCGTACCTACATCCTGCATATGGGTCAGGATGGTCAGTGTACTGTTGTTGACACTGGGGAAACCGGTCAGCGCCGTCGCCACCGCACCGATGGAGAAGGCGGACTGAATCTGCATCACGCTGGAGAACAGCAGGATATCCTTCATCATGGGGATGGTGATATACCACAGTTCCGCCCAGCGGTTACGGATACCGTCGATGGCACCCGCCTCATACAGCTGCTTGTCGATATTTTGCAGACCGGCCACGTTGGACAGGAAGGAGATACCCATACCCATCCACAACTGGACGATCACCACGATCCAGATGGCGGTGCTTTCGGTGCGCAACCATTGGATCGGCTCTACGATCACATTCAGCGAGATGAGCAAGCTGTTGATATAACCGTAGCTATCGCCGCTGAACAGGATCTGCCAGATGAAGTAGGCGTTACCCATCAGAGCCGGCGAGTAGAACAGGAAGGACAACACCGTGCGCACGCCGCGGGAATATTCCGAGATCAGGAAGGCCAGCATAAAGGACAGCAGGAAGCCCAGCGGTCCGGTCACCACTGCCAACAGCAGCGTGTTTTTGAGGGCCGTGGGGAAGTTCACGTCGCCGTAGAACATACGGGCGTAGTTGTCCAATCCCACCGGATCCGGCGTATTGATCATATCGTAACGGAAGAAGCTCAGGAACACCGACACCACAATGGGCAGCAGGGTGAACAGAGCAAACAGGATCATAAAAGGTGCCACCATCACGCCCATGGATGCGTCGGGGCGGTTGAGTCGGCTGACCTTTTGCTTGTTTCTTGTAAGCATCGTACCAATCATCCTTATCGTCATCAGTCGGTCTTAATTCTTTTCGGCGTACTCTTCGGTCTTACGACGGATCTCGTCGTTGACCACATCGTTCCACTGACCCATCAGATAGTCGATGGAACTGTTCTTGTTGACCACGTTCCAGTAGATCTGGTCCACCGCACGGGAGACGAAATAGCCACCCGGCAGCTCCGGAAGCTCGGTCAGATTCTGCCACTGGATCTCCAGCTCCTCGACGGTGCCCTCGTTCCAATCCAGACGGTTCATGGCCGCCATATTCGCGGAGCTGTGACGAGCGGCAGCGCCGGCAGCGGATTCTACGCGGCGAATGTACTGATACTGGGTCTCTTCGGAGCTCCACCATTTGAGATATTCCCAGGCCTCCGTCTTGTTCTCGGTGGTGGACAGGATCACGGAGGCGTCGCCGGCGCCCACGTTCAGGCGGTTGATGGTGCCGTCCTCCTGCATGGTGCCGGGGATGCTGACCATCTTCCACTTGCCGCGGATCTCGGGAGCCGCCGCCGCCACGGTGGCATAGGTGCCGTAGCCCTGAATGGCCATGGGCATAATGCCGGAGCGGAAACGGTTGAAGAAGTCGTAAGAAACAGGGAACTCACGCTCGCTGTAATAGTTCATCATATCCTCGAAGGCATCGATGACGGCGCTGTCGGTGAAATTGACGGCGGTGAGCTCGTCGTTATACAGCTTGACATCTCTCTGCACCGCGAAGGTGGGGAACAAGCTCAGGGAGCCTACGCCGTTGTCGGTCTGCCACATATCCGTAATGGGAGTGTATGGCATACCGGTCTGCATACCCCGCAGGCGGAGCTTGTCGGACACGACCTTGAACTCATCCCAGGTTTGGGGAACCTCCAGACCGTACTCCTCGAAGATGTCGGTGCGGTAGAACAACATAAAGAAGCTTTGACCGTTGGGCAGGCCGTAGACCTTGTCTTTGTATGTATAGGGCACCGTTGCCATGGAAGCGAACCGCTGGCTCACTTCTTCGAAATCGGGGAAATCGGACAAAGGCAACAGGGCGCCGCGCATGGCGAAGTTAACGGGAGAGGTGCGGGATACCGACAGCACCACGTCCGGTGCCCGACCGGAGAGTCGAGCCTGGATCAGGTTGGCGGAGGTGATGCGGATATTCACGTTGATGCCGGTCTTGGCAGTGAAATCGCTCTCGGTGAGAACGCTGAGCACCTTGATCTGGTCGTTACCCCAGTTGGCCCACAGGTCAATGCTCTTGCCGTCCTCGCCGCCGCTGACCACCGAATAGTCGGTGAAGAAGGAGGTGATGATGCGCTTGGTCTTAAAGGCCAGTCGAGTGAAGAAGCCGCTCTCCTTGGGACGCTCCAGCTCCCCCTCGGGGGCGCTGAGCAGGATGGCGTCGATATCCAGCGGCATCTCCTGCAACTCGTACAGCCAAGCGCTCAGACTGGACACGGCATCGTTGAAGGCGCTCAGACGACGGTGGGCTTTCCACTTGGTCTCCAACATCTTCTCGATGACCACCGCCACCTTACGCAGAGAGGCGGAACCGCCGCCGCCGGCAGAGCCGGTCAGGGCCTCGGCCTCTTCGGAAAGGGCCATCACTACTTCGCTGGCAGCCAACACCCGCTCTTCCAGATCCGGAATGTGATCGAACAGCGCGTAGTCGCGGTTGTTATCCGGCGACTCACCGGTGACACCGCGAATGTCGCGGTAGATGTCACTCAGGTCGTAGACGATAGCGGACAGCTTCTCGCTGAACTCATCCATATCGCCCATGCTCACGGTCAGGGCCAGCTCCCGCTCACCCTTCTCCAAATAAACCAGCAGGTCGTTGCCATTGGCATCGGTGGGAGAGTAGTATTCCCAGTTGGTGCCGTAGGGGAAGGCGATCTTGCCCAACTCGGCGCAGGGCACTTGACCGTCCACCGTCAGCTTACGGAAGGACACGCTGCCGGTGCTGAAATTCTGCCGATAGTTGAAATTGATCTTGTACCACGCGCTCTCAGGCACATCCACGGTCCAGCTCACGGAGGAGCCCAGATACTTCCAGTTGGTGCCGCCGATGTAGTTGAGCAGGCCCGCCTTGGGAGAGTGGGGCTGAATCAGCGCGCTGTTGTTGTCCGACAGAGGGATGATGAAGTTGTCGCTCTTGTAGGCGGCATCCTCACCCTCCAGCTCGATCTCGGCGCCGGTGTACAGACCGGCGGAGTGGCTGTCGCGATATTCCTCATAGGGGACCGGCTCCTCGTACAGGGTGGCGTGGATCTCGGCCACCTGCACCTCGCTGCTGACGTACCGCAGAGTCACCGGATTGGCGCCGGCGGTCAACTCAAACAGCAGGGGCTTGGTGTAGGCACCGCCCTCTTCGTAGAGCACGGTGTTCTGCCAGCCGATGACCTCCTCCTGACGGGGAGCGAATTGGTTGCCCAATCGATCCTCGTAAAGTTCACCCACATTGGCCCACATACGGGGCAAGGATGCCTGATGGAACTCACCGTCGTTGCAGGCGACCTCCAACACGTAGTCGGTGGAGGGATCCGACTGAGAACGCCACACCACCGAGATGTAGTACAGACCGTCGGTCTCCACCGATACCTCTGCGCCCAGCTCGGGAATCTCCTGATCCAGTACGATGTACTCGTAGTCTCCCTCAATGGGAGCCGCTCCCACCGGAAGCGCACAGGTCAGCAGTAAACACAGAGATAAAGCGGTTGCAATCCAAGCTTTCATAACAATCTCCTTTCGGACAACCAAGATGCTAAGAGGAAGCGGTGTTACCTCCTCCGGAATTGAGTCTACACTAAATGTAAACAAAATCCCATAGTTCTTTAACATAATTTTACACGATGTGCGCAAAAAATGCAACAATTTCTTTTGTGTAATTTTGTCACACTTTGCTCATTTTTGTGCAATTTTGTGTAAAATATATGTATTTTATTAATATAAGGTGGAAGAATGTGGAAACCGCACTTCGTTCTGTGGAAAACTGTCTCTCCCCTTTCGACTCGCAAAAGAAAAAACCGCGGTCTTCCATTACAGAAAACCGCGGTCTTTTTTCAATTATTTACGGATTGGTGCACAGACCGGAGGCGTTGAAATAATAGGTCTTGCCTTGCCACTTCACAGACGTGTTGTAGACCATATAGCCCTCGCCGTCCAAATAGTACCAGCCCTTGTCATAGACCCAAGCATTCTTGGTCATGGAGCCGTTCTTGTCGAGATAGATCCAGCCGTGGCTGTCTTTCTTCCAGCACTCGGTGACCGCGTAGCCGTCAGAGCCTACGTAGCACCAGCCCTTGGA
>JAZOWI010000030.1:0-35859 GCA_045659145.1 Acutalibacteraceae bacterium
ACCGAGGGTTATGAGCCCTTGGGCTCATAACCTGTGGCGCCTGCGAGCGCCGCCGGTGGCGGATACAGCGAGCAGGTCAGCCTCTGCCGCGGTCGAAATCGGCAACGGCGAGAGCCGTGACCGCCGATTTCGGGCACCGCAAAGTTATGGTCGGAAGTTCGAATCTTCCTCCCGCAACCAACAATGCGAACCGATTTAGATATCGGCGCAGAAAACCCAGTAACCACAACGGTTTCTGGGTTTTTTCTTTGCCTTTTTTGAAGTGCGATTTCATAGATATCCACCCTGTTTTTTATATATTGGGGAGGATTTGAACTATAAATTAAATGCATTTTCTATATAAAAAAACGGGTGCAACCACGCAGTTGCACCCGTTTTATTTACCACTCAACCCATTCCATATCTGATTCCGCTTCCCAAAATGTTTTCCCCTCGTATATAGGTTCGTTTTGTGCAAGCTCTAAACATTCCTCCGCAGAAGAAGCAGTTTTATCAAATACAGTTTTTTCATAATTGCCACTTTTATCCCAAACATCAATTACGTAAGAATAAATATTTTTTTCTGTATCATAGATTAGTCCATGAAAAAAATATTTGATGCCTTTGTATAAAACCGCACATTCTTCGTATGTCGTTTGGTCTATAAATTTATTAACATTTCCGCCTTTCATCAATTCAACCCCTTAAAATATTTCTTGTATTTTTCATATTCACCTTTGGACAACAAACGTGGAGTTCTTTCAGCGAAATTATCCCGTTTATATTCATGAATATGGAGAACAGGCTGATGGTTTCCAGTTAAACTCGGTTCAGGATGATAGGCAATTTCTTTTGTAAGATAATGATCGCTATCATATTCCCTGTACATCTTGAATTTGCCATCGGGATGCAATTGAATATATGCTCCACTTGAATGTGCCTCGGCTGGCAATCCTTTTGCGCTACCATCGACTCCTTGTAACACCTTAACTCCTGCGATTTTACTAACTGTATTATAAGTGTACGGTACAGGATTTCCACTTGCAAATGTTCCTCTGCCTCCCATATTAACGCACCACCTTTCGTGATGTCATATAATCAACGGCGATTATATTTCCTTGCATTTCAGGGAAGGGTGAACCGAAACAAATTACTTTTGAGGGCTTAATTCTTTTTAGCATTTCATTGTAGCCGCGCATAAAATTCAGTTTTGATTGCTTACATCCAATCATGCCTACCGCCACAACGCCGCCTTGCTCAATGCCGTCAAAGCAAAATTCAAAACTGCGAGCATCGCTCCAACTGACTGTTGGCACTACAGTCATTCCTTTGCTTTGCCAATAAGCACCTACCCAGCGATTTTTTGCAACGCTTTCAAGTTGACGCCACAAATCCATATCCGCATAGGTAGAAAAGTCGGGTGAAAGCAAAAAAGCGTACTGTGAATACCTTTCAAAAGTTCTTTCCGGACTATCATAAATCCCATTGAAACGATAATCATCAACAAAGAAGTGAACACCTTTTTTCTTGTTTTCTTCGTTGTCATTCGCCCGCGTGTCAGAGCATGCCACTAACATAATATCGTTGGTAGAAGGTTCTTGTTTTCGGATAATGGGGATACCCCATTTACCATTAGATTCAAAATTGTTACGCATGAATAGAGGGTTGTCCCTCATAGTTTTACTGGTCATATTATGACACCTCCGTAGAATTATTTGTCTTTCGCATAACATTTTCACAGCAGAAAGTTGCAGATTTTGTGCGATTTCTGTTGCATTTTTCTCCGGAATGTGCTAATATGTACTTACCAAGATACGAATGGCAACATTCGGAGAGAGGCATTGTTTTGATTGCGCCAACAATCTTTACAATGCTTTTTCTTTTTGTTTTACTCACAAGCAATTCACATCACCGCCTTTACTTTTTATTAGTATTTCAATCGTTTTTCAGCAGCCGCTTTTGAAACGCCGAAATTGTTCATAAGGTCTTTGGCTGACATTCCATTAGTCGCTTCATAAGGCATCATAACCTCACCGGCCAGCGCCATTACAACCCATTCAAGTCTTCTGTACGGAGGAATATCTTTTGTCAATCTTCTTGAAAAGACCGGCTTAAATCCAAGTTTATCGGCGAATGCATGCATAATTTCATGCATTATATGCATACGATGACCACCGGTATTTTTCTCATATGCACCCATATAAACGGATTCTTTAATTTGTATAAGGTAACCGTCTTCTGTTTTTTCGCATTGAGCCGGAACATTGCCGGGCAGAGCATCATTATACACTATTTCATACCTGACGTCCTCAAAGCCTTCCAACTCAGGCAATCTGTCAAGTAATAAAATAGGATCAATGGGTTCGTCGGCGGCGAATCCGCAAATGGAACGAAATAATTTTGCGAAAAGGCGCAATTCGTTTCTGCTTGTTGCTCGAGTTTCGTAATCCATCAATTATCCTCCTTATCGAGAAGTTTAATGATGGCTGCCGCGGTATCCTCATCAAGTTTTTCAAAAGAACGCTGAAATTGCACAGCCAGTCTGCGGTGGGTGTTAGTGGTAGATATCAAATTGATTTTCACTTGCGTTTTCGACTGTTCAACAGCTTCAGATAATTCCGCTTGTTCTTCTGTGTTCAGGTTGTAATGCTCAATGAGAATGGGAATCCATTCTTCAGGAACATTTCTTTTTCCGCTTTCTACCGTAGATACAAAAGGAAGTTTAACATTAAATAGTTTTGCAGTATCTCCCATAACCTCGTGTTTTTTTACGCGTTGAATTCTCATAAATTCGCCAAATTTTGTGTAACTCATATCGCCACTCCTTTCTATCTTGAAAACAATTATATCATCAGTTATGCAAAATGTCAATAACTAAATTAACTATTTTTTGGTTAAGTATATACGTTAGTATCTTTAATTTTGAACAATCCTTAAATTGAATATAATTGCCCGCTGTTTTTATGGTATTTAATGAGATAACAAGGATATCTAAATCGGTGCAACTTGCCAGAAAAAGAGAGACACGCCCTCGGGTATGTCTCTCTTTTTATCGTTATGAGAAGCAGGTGCAGTTTTCCGACCGAGGGTTATGAGCCCTTGGGCTCATAACCTGTGGCGCCTGCGAGCGCCGCCGGTGGCGGATACAGCGAGCAGGTCAGCCTCTGCCGCGGTCAAAATCGGCAACGGTGAGAGCCGTGACCGCCGATTTCGGGCACCGCAAAGGTATGGTCGGAAGTTCGAATCTTCCTCCCGCAACTAAAATGGAAAAGGACATCCGTAGGGATGTCCTTTTCGCTTTCATGGAGAGTTGGTGATAATGGGCTCGGAAAATGCGATAGCATTTTCACGGGTTTTGCGCTGGTACAACCTACGACTCGCACCCGCTTGGCGCAAAACCGAAGTTCAGAATCTTCCTCCCGCAACCAGAACTATAAAAAGCACCTCATTTGAGGTGCTTTTTTCTTATAACCACTTTTTTACCACAACTCAAAAACAACGTTGCCTCATAGACGATTTTGTGCTATAATTTTCTCATCAAAGTCCGTATAGATCCTTCACAAGCGAGGTGCAACTGCTATGGGATTTCTCCGCTATGTCAACATCAAACAGGGCACGGATTCCACTGACCGTTTTTCCAACGGCAACACCCTTCCTCTGGTACAACGCCCCTTCGGATTCGCCGCCTTTGCGCCCCAGGGCAACGCCTATCGGGGCGGGTGGTTCTACCACCCCACCGACCACTGCTTTGAGGGCTTCCGCCTGACTCACCAGCCCTCTCCGTGGATCGGCGAGCACGGCGCCATCGTGATGCAGCCGCAGATCCAGAATCCCTACGGGCGCTTCGACTGCGCCTGGTCGGGGGTGGATCCTGCCGCTGCCACCTTGCAGCCCCATTATATGCACTATTACCTGAAACGAAGCTTCTGCGATTACGAACTCACCCCCACCACCTACGGCGCCTGCCTCCGCCTGACTTTCCGCAAGGATTACGAGCGCTTTTTCTCGGTGCTGCCGGTGCAAGGAGAACACGAATACCGCTACTGCCCCGCTGACAACCGTCTGTACGTTTCCACCACCTGCGATGCCCTGCGCACCGCCGATAAGGGAAAACTCAAGACCTACATCGTCTTTCAGTTCGAGAACGACCTCATCGACACCAAGCGCACCCGTGTAACCGACGAGGATCGGCGCATCAACGAGAACGGTCTCGCCCTCGAGGGAGAGCACGCCGCCATCCATCTGGCACTACAAAAACAGCAGACCGAAATCCGTATGGCCACCTCCTACATAAGCTTTGAGCAGGCGCTTGTGAACCTGCAAAGCGAGGGCGAATATCGGGATTTCGATGCCCTGAAAGAGGCCAATGCCGCCCTCTGGGAGGAGTATCTGAGCCGCGTGCAGATCGAGACCGATGAGGAGCGTATGCGCGCCTTTTACAGCTGCCTGTACCGCGCCTTCTGCTTCCCTCACAAGGCGTATGAAACAGCCGCCGACGGCACACCCATCCACTACTCACCCGCCTGCGATCGGGTGGTGGAGGGCTATCGCTACACCGACAACGGCTTCTGGGATACCTACCGTACCGTGTATGCCTTCTTCACCCTGGTTGCCCCTACGGAGTGCAGGGAGATGCTTTGGGGCTACATTCAGGACTACAAGGACGGCGGCTGGCTGCCCTGCTGGACCGCCGGCACGGGCAAAAAGTGTATGCCCTCCACCGGCATTGACGCAGTGATCGCCGATGCGGCGGTGAAGGGGCTGCTGGACGGCGAATGGCTGGAAAATGCCTTCAAGGGCATGGAAAAGCACGCCAACAACGACTGCCCCGTTGCGGGCTACGGGCGGGACGGATGCAGCCATTATCTGGAACTGGGCTACGTGCCTTACGATGCCTTCCGTGAAAGCGTCAACCTGACACTGGACGCAGCCTATTTCGACTACTGTCTGGCGGTGGTGGCCGACAAGCTGGGGTATGCCGACAAGAAGGAACGCTATTTGGCCCGCTCCAAGAACTATCGCCATCTATTCGACAAGGACACCGGCTTTATGCGGGCGAAAGACCGTAACGGGGCGTTCCGCAAGGAGCCCTTCTCCCCCATTGCCTGGGGCGGGGATTACACCGAGGCCGCGGCCTGGCAAACCGGTTTTGCCGTCCAGCACGACATAGAGGGACTGTGCGCCCTTCACGGCGGCAGAGAGGCATTCCTGCAAAAGCTGGACGAGTTCTTCGCCACTCCCGCCGAATATCTGGTGGGCGGCTACGGCATCGAGATCCACGAGATGACCGAGATGGCGGACGACGACTGGGGACAATGCGCCATCTCCAACCAGCCGTCTTATCATATACCGTTCCTGTATGCCTATCTGGGTGAACGGGAGAAAGCCGATTACTGGCTGGACTGCATCTGTCGGGAAGGCTTCTCCGGCGGCGACGACGGATACCCCGGCGATGAAGATAACGGCACCACCGCCATTTGGTATATCTTCGCCAATATAGGGCTGTACCCTCTGTGTCCCGGCAAGGCGGAGTATACCGTCACCAACCAGATGGTGGATAACGTCCGCATTCTGGGAAGAAAGCTGGACCTCTCCCGCCACAGCGGCGTGATCTCCCACCAAGAACTGCTGGAATTGTTGGAAGAATGATCGGTTGAAAACGTGATGAAAACGGACACCCAGTCGGGTGTCCGTTTCTTTTTTCATCCCATCCTCTTGACAAAACCGATACTTCGTGTTACGATGTATAGCGCAAAAGGAGGTATGCTATGGATATTCAGTTGAAGCGAGGTCTGCTGGACGTGTGTGTGCTGGCGGCCATCAAAAGCGAAGATTCCTACGGCTACAAAATCATCAAAGATATGAAGCCATACATCACCCTTTCCGAATCCACCCTGTATACCATTCTCAAACGGTTGGAGCTGGCCGAGATGCTCACCGTCCGCACCGCGGAGCACGGAGGACGCCTGCGCAAATATTATCGCATCACCGAAGAAGGGCGCCAACGCATCGAGGATTTTAAAAAAGAATGGGAAGAGATCCTCTCCATCTACCGATTTGTCACCAAGGAGGACAACTGCCATGAATAAAATTGCATTTCTTCTGTCCCTGCACAAGGAACTGTCGGGGCTGCCCCAAAACGAAGTGGAGGAGCGGCTGTCCTTTTACAGCGAAATGATCGAGGACCGTATGGAAGAAGGCCTATCGGAGGAAGAGGCGGTGGCGGCGGTGGGCTCGGTGGAAGAGATCGCCGCCCAGATCGTGGCGGACATTCCGCTGACCAAGATCGCCAAGGAAAAGATCAAGCCGAAACGGCGGCTGAATGCGTGGGAGGTCGTTCTGTTGGTATTGGGCTCCCCCGTGTGGCTGTCACTGCTGATCGCCGCCTTCGCCGTCATATTTTCCCTTTATATTTCCTTGTGGGCGGTGATCGTTTCTCTTTGGGCCGCTTTCGGCGCCCTTGTGGGCGGCGCTATGGGCGGTGTGGCAGGAGGTATCGGCCTTGCCATAGGAGGCAAAGGTCTTGCGGCCGTGCCGCTGATCAGTGCCGGTCTCGTTTGCGCCGGACTGGCGATCCTCCTGTGCCTCGGCTGTAAAGCGGCCACAAAAGGCACCGTACAACTCACCCGAAAAATCGCCATAGGCATCAAGATGCGTTGCCTGCGAAAGGAGGACACGCAATGAGCAGAAAAGCCATCGCTGCACTGGTGGCCGCCGCTCTCGTACTGGCGGGGGGACTCCTTTTCGGCGGGGTCATGACGGCACTCCACTGGGATTTCACCCGATTGTCCACCACGGAATATGAAACCAACGAATATGCCCTGAACGAGGATTTTGAGCATCTGCGCATTATCACCGACACCGCCGACGTTGTGTTGGTACCCTCCGAAGGTACAGACGGCACGGTGGTGTGCTATGAGCAGGAATACGCCCCGCACCGCGTAGCGGTGAAGGACGGCACCCTCACCATTGAGGTGATGAAAACAAAGAAGTGGTATGACTACATCGGCATCCGGTTCGGAACACCCAAAATCACCTTGTCCGTTCCGCCCCGCACCTACGGCGCCCTTACGGTACAGACCTCCACGGGAGATGTGGAGATTCCAAAGGAGTTTTCTTTTGATCGCATTGCGGTGACGGGCAGTACGGGGGATGTGACCAACGCCGCCTGTGTCACAGAGGCTATTGACATCGCCGTCAGCACGGGAGACATTCAGGTAAAGGCGGTCACCGCCAATACGATGAATCTTTCCGTGTCCACGGGCAAGGTGACGGTGACCGACGTGTCCTGCGCACAGGATATGACCGTCCGCGTCTCCACCGGCAAGACCTTCCTGACCGCCGTCCGCTGCCAAAATCTTCTATCCGATGGGAATACGGGGGATCTTTTCCTCAAAGATGTGGTAGCCGTCAAAACACTTTCCCTTCGTCGGAGCACGGGAGATGTGCATCTGGACGGCTGTGACGCCGCGGACATCCTCATCGAGACCGATACGGGGGATGTGACGGGCGGCTTGCTCACTGACAAGGTGTTTATCACTCGGACGGACACGGGCCGTGTGGAGGTGCCCAAGACCACCGCGGGCGATCCCTGCCGCATCATCACCGACACGGGGGACATTAAGATACAGATACAGCCGTAACGGAAAAGGACAGCACGGTGCGTGCTGTCCTTTTTCTTATTGTCTCTTCATTTGCCGCAGGAAGAGCCATACCGCCAGTGCCAGTGTCACGGCGGCATACCCCAGCACCCACGCCATATGCGGCAGAACTGCCGCGAAATCGCCACTCAGCGCCGCCCGTTCCAGCTCTACGGCGTGCACAAAGGGGAGGGCATAGGCCACCCTCTTGAAGGTATCCCCCACCAAGTTCAGATCGAACCAAATGCCGGACAACCACGCGGAGAGGTTGGTGAGCAGAGCGCCGCACACACCGCCCACCTGCTTATCGGTGAGCCCACTGCCGCACAGCAGACCCAGCGCAATATAGAGCACCGAAACAGGCAGGATGCACAAGACGGCATACACAATGTTCACCGTCCCGTCCAATCCCAGAAGTAAGGCGGCAAGATAACAGATCCCGCACTGGGCCACCGCAATGGGGAGCATAGGTAAAGTGTACCCCAAGATGAAATTCGTGGGGGTCAGCGGGGTGGTGTATAGCCGCTGCAACAGCGAGCTCCCTCTATCCTTGGCGATGACGGTGGCGGAGAACAGGGTCATAAAGGAAAGCCCGAACACCGTAACACCGGGGGTCAGGTGCTGTATCTCAAACATGGGCACGGGGATATTGGCCTGAATGGCGCTGAGCAATAACAGCAACACCAGCGGGAATCCCAGACCGAAGGCCAGATTGAGGGGATCCCTCAGGATCTCCTTGGCATTTCTGCCAGCAAACGTCCACATTCTCATGCTTCTACCCCCCGTACAAAATGAATGAAGGCCTGCTCAAAACGGTCGGTCCCCGCCGCCGTCTTAATGTTGTCTGCGGTATCGCACACCAAAAGGCGACCATCCTTCATAATGCCGATGCGGTCGGAAAGCGCTTCCGCCTCTTCCATATAATGCGTGGTAAGGATGACGGTGACCTGTCCTTTGAGAGAGCGGATCAGCTCCCACAGATCACTGCGCGCCAGCACATCCAGTCCCAAGGTGGGCTCGTCAAGGAACAAGATCTCCGGCTCGCTGACCAGCGCCATGGCAATACTCAGCCGCCGCTGAAAACCGCCGGAGAGTTTTCCCGCCTTTTTGCCGAGGACAGACTCCAACCCCAGCCGATCCGTCAATGCGGCGATCCTTTCCTCCGTTTTCTCCTTGGAGAAGCCGTGCACGCCGCCCATCAGCGCCAGATTTTCACGGACGGAAAGGGCAGGGGCCACCGCCGTTTCCTGGGGAGAAACAGCAAGGATGGATTTCACCGCAGCAGGGTTGTCACAGATGCTGTGGCCGTGGAGATAGGCGTCTCCGCTTGTGGGACGGGTCAGGCAGGACAACATCTTGATGGTGGTGGTCTTCCCCGCTCCGTTGACCCCCAAGAGAGAGAAAAGTTCTCCCTTGTGCACGGTCAGGTGCAGATCCTCCACCGCCAGTACATCCTTATATTGCTTTGTTAAACCCTCAATACGAATGGCCTCCATGCCTTATCCCTCCGTTTCGTACTGTTTTCTCATACCCAGATAGGCGTCCGTGAGCATCTGACTCACCAGTGCCCAGTCCAGATCCAGAAACCCTGTAGCAAACATCGTCGCAATGCCGTGCACATAGGCCCACATCTCCAGATGGAACAGCTTGGCGCGGTCAACATCCAACCCCGTGTTGTCCTGCACGATGGCTTCCATCTGATGGTCGCGGGCAGCCTCTGCTCCCATGGGTTCCCCCGTGCGATCCCGCATAAATAAGAGTTTGAAGAGTTCCTTTTCCTCCTTGGCAAAGCGGATATAGGCCATACCGCTGGCCTTATAAGGCGGGTATTCACCCCGCTCCACTTCCCTTTGCCGATAGCCATTGCACAATTCATTTGCCATTGACGCCACCGCCGAGCGCAACTCTTCCATAGTGCTGAAATTAGAAAAAACGGGCTGAGTGGAGCATTGCAAGGCGGCGGCCACGGCACGGGCATTGAGCGCTGAGACTCCCTCTGTTTTCACAATTTCCACAGCGGTGTGAATGATGTCTTCTTTGGTTATTTTGATCTTAGGCGGCATAAGGCACCTCCAATTAATATATTAATCGTTATATATCGTTTGTTATTTTATCATTTGCACATTGTTTTGTCAATAGGAGTGCAGAAAAACATCTTTACTGAAAGGCACAGTGGATTATACTTGCATTTCCCTCCTATTTTCTGTATAATCAACCTAAATCAAACCAACAAGGCGGTGTCTTTATGAAATACATTGTGGACCACGATCTGCATATCCACTCCACCCTATCCCTGTGCGGCAACGATCCGGAGCAGTCCCCTGCCCGCATTCTGCAATACGCGCTGGACAACGGGTATCGGCAGATCTGTCTGACCGACCATTTTTGGGACGATCTGGTGGAGAAGAACAACACCTCCTGGTTTGCCGGATGGTATGACCGGCAGGATTACGCTCACGTGAGTCAAAGCTTACCGCTTCCCCAAGCGGAGGGGGTGGAGTTTCTCTTCGGCGTGGAGACCGATATGACACTGGATATGACCGTGGGCGTTTCCGCTCAGCGGTACGACTCCTTTGATTTCATTAACATACCCATCAGCCATTTCCATCAAAAGGGCTTCACCATCAGCGAGGAAGAGGTCTCTACGCCCGAGGGCGTGATCACCAAGTTCTTGGAAAAATTAGAGGCGGTACTGAATCAACCTCTTCCCTATCAAAAATGCGGTCTTGCCCATTTGGTTAGCTCCAAATTATGCGATAAGTCGCTTTATGTGCAGGTGGTGAAAGCCTTGACCGGCCCGCACCTGGAACAACTTTTCAAAAAAGTCGCCGCGTTAGGGATGGGTATTGAGCTCAATGCCAGCACCCTGCATTTCGGCAGTCCCGAAGAACAAGAGGCTGTCGTTGCCTTCTATCGGTTGGCGAAGGAGTGCGGCTGCAAGTTCTATTTCGGCACCGACGCCCATCATCCCAGCGAATTCGAGGGGCAGAAGGCCGTGGCCGAGCGGATGGTGGATCTGCTGGGTCTCACCGAAGACGATAAGTTCCGCGTGCAACCCAACCGAAAGGAAAATACACTGTAATAACAAAGAAGGACTGTCCTCAAGGACAGTCCTTCTTTGTTACTTTGTTTCCGGTACGTAGGTATAGGCCTTAAAGCCGTCGGAATACCGCTGTTCGCCATCCGGCATCACCCACATAGCCTCGACGCCTTCTGTCTTTGCCACCAGGGCGGCGCCCTCTTCATAGGACATCAGGAACAGAGCCGTAGAAAAAGCATCTCCCAGGCCCGAATCCTGGGTGAGCACCGATACCGAACGGTAATTGGTGCCGGGCATCAGGGTGGCGGGGTCAATGATGTGGTGGTATTGCACGCCGTCCACCTCATAGTACCGCTGATAGGAGCCGCTGGTGACCAAGGATTGGCCATCCAGATGCAGAAACTCGATATAGGGTTTCTCTTCGTCCTCCTTGTCGGGATTCTCAATGCCCACATTCCAAGGCTTGTCCCCCGCCATACCGATGGTGCGCACATTACCACCCACATTCAGCAGGTAACCTGTCACGCCCTTGTCCATCAAATAACGGGCGATGGCCTCCACGGCATAGCCCTTGGCAATGGCGCCCACATCCAACCGCATATCAGGATCTTTTAGGAACACCGTGCCCGCCTCGGCATCCAGCACCACATCATCAATAGAGCAATGCTTTGCCGCCTCTTCCAGCTTGTTCATTGGGGGCAACTGAGCCTCTGCGGGATCACTGATGCCCGCATTGCGGTAATTGTGCCATATTCTCAGCACACTACCCATGGCTATATTGACATAGCCATCCGTCGTTTGGTGCATCTCCTTGGCAAAGGTGAGCAGATTCATAATCTTCTCATCCACCTTCACCGTTTGATGCGCTCCATCCGTCACGTCGTTGACTGTCACCAGATTGGTATAGTTGTCGAAGCGATTATAGATGGTATACAGCTGATGATATTCTTTGAGCAGGGCTTCGATCTCTGCACAGGTGGCATCAAACACCTCTTTGCTCTCCGTGTACCCGATGATGGTGGTAGCGGTATCGAAATAATCGAAATAATACGCGCTGTACTTGGTAGCCTTCGGTTCTTCTTTGCAACCGCTTCCCGCCAACAACATCACGATACACAGGCAGAATGCCATTATTCGTTTCATCCCGATACCTCCTTTCACAAAAAACGGGGATGTTGCGCAAACAACATCCCCGCCGTTTTTAAGTAAACGAATTAGGCAACGGTAGCAGCCTTCACAGCAGCAGCGATCATATCGCCCACAGCCATAGTGCAGCCGGCAGTCGCCAGATCGCCGGTAGCATAGCCGTCCTCAGCAGCCAGAGCGGCAAACTCGGAAGCAGCCTTGCCAACGATAGCCTTATTGAACTCAGCAGCCTGAGCATACCACTCCAGGGGCTGACCCTCGCTGCCATCGTGCTTGGTGCCGAACTTGGCCATGTTGTAATCATCGCCCAACTCCAGCTTGGTCTTCACGGCAGTGGTGGTGTCCAGAGTAGCAGCGCCGGTAGCGTTGAAGCTCATCTTGCCCTGGGTGCAATCGGTGTCAGCGACAACGACCTTGCCCTCAGCGTTGACAACCGCGGCCACGATGGTGGTGTCGATCTGAGCAACACCGTCGGCCTCCTCGGTAGCATCCTTGCTGGAATGAGAGTTGGCAGAAACCAGAGCCACGTTCAGGGAATCGGCAGCAGTAGCGGCAGAATCCTTAGCGTTGGCAACAGCCTTCTCCAAAGCGGTCATAAACTCGCCCACCTTGATGGTGCAGCCGGCAGTAGCCAGATCGCCGGTAGCATACTCATCAGAACCCATGTAGGCCTTGGCCTCAGCCAGAGTCTTGCCGGTCACGGTGGTCATGAAGGCATCCGCCTGCTCGAACCACTCCAGGGGCTTGCCCTCGCTGCCGTCGTGCTTCTTACCGAAAGCGGCCATGTTGTAATCGGTGCCCTTCTCGTACTTGGTGCGCAGCTCCTCGGTGGCAATCACTTTGCCCTCGGAGGTCCAAGCGGTCTTGATCTGAGCGGTGTCCACATCGATCTTCACGATCTTGCCCTCGGCATCCAGCAGAACAGCCACACCGGTGGTGTTGAACTCGCCGGCGCCATTGGTCTCGCCATCAGCATCGGTGGTGGAACCGTAATTAGCGGACACACCCAGACCGAACTTCAGGGTCGCGGCAGGATTATTATCGGGGTCGCTGACATCGGGGGTGTTGCCGCAAGCAGCCATAAAGGTGCAGAGCATAATGGCTACGAGCATAATGCTGAGAATCTTTTTCATATCTCTTTCTCCTCTTTTTCGTATACTAAGTCGAGTCGTTGATTTTTTACCCAACCGTGTACATTATTCCATAAATCTCCTGTTTTGTCAACACTTTCTTTTTAAAAAACATATCACCATTTGAACCGTTCCAGACGGCGCAACAGTACGGTGCCGGCCAGACCGATAAATACACCGGCCACGGTACCCGTCACCGCCAAAACGATCATATAATAGCCCAGTTGCACGGTGCTGAAAAAGGCGATAGCCACCAGGATCTGTCCCAGATTGTGGCTGACACCGCCCACCACACTCACTCCCACTGCGGAGAACAGACGGAAGTGCTTGCACAAGGCCATAAGGCTCAAACTCAATGCGGCACCGGCTATGCTGTATGCCAATGTCATCGTACTGCCAAACAACAGCGCTACCAAAAACACACGGAGGAAAGAAACGATCACCGCTTCTTTGAATCCGAACTTGTACAGCAGCAAGATCACGATGATATTGGGCAGACCCAGCTTAATACCCGGAACTGCCGCCCAGATGGGCGGCAGTAACGATTCTATATAAGAAAGGATCAATGCCACGGTGGTGAACAGGCTCAACACCGCCATACGAGTGACTTTATCTTTTTTCATGGCTATCTCCAAGTCTACTCTTGATAGGTTGCATCAAACGGTCATATCCAGTTCGGGTTCCGAGGACTCCGCCACGATCTCGATGACCAACTTGTGAGGCAAACACACAATGGTCTCTCCCACATAGGCGGCTGCCCGGGTTTTCACACAAATGCTGTCGGGGCAGTCCGCCTCGCGAACAAAGGCTTTGCCGCCCTCGATCACCAGCACATTGCGATGCTGATTTTGTTCACCGGTGGTGATGACCACCTCCCGCTCCTGTGTGAGAGGATAGGAAGCAGTCTGTACCCCGTCGATAAACACGGCCACCGAAGTCCCTTCTGTTCGGTTCCCCTTCCAAAGAAGGAGACCCACCGTCGCCACCACTGCGATGACGGCGATCAGCCACAGATCCCTGCGGCGAAGGATTTTCTGTTCCGTTGCTGCAACGGACGGTTGCGGTTTTCTCATACCTTACCGCTCACCATATCCACGACCTTGATACGGCCGGTGGGACATGCCTCGGCGCACTGGCAGCAGTGACTGCACTTAGAATAATCAATAACTGCCAGATTATCAATGACCTTGACCGCGCCCTCGGGGCAAACCTTTTCACACTTCTTACAGCCGATGCAGGCATTCATACAGTGCTTACGGGCCTCAGCACCCTTTTCTTTATTACTGCAAGCCACCACCACGGCCACATCCTCTTCTACCAGAGAGATGATGCCTTTGGGACAGGTCTTGACGCAGGCACCGCAAGCAATGCAGGTGCAGGGATCAATGTGAGCCAACTCGTTGACCACCTCAATGGCGCCCACGGGACAAGCGGCCACACAGTCGCCGCAGCCCACACAGCCGTATTTGCACAATTCGGGACCGCCGTATACCATGGAAGAAGCCTTGCAGCTCTTGATGCCATCGTATACCACGGTGCAACCCACCGCATTACAGTCGCCGCTGCAATTCACATAGGCAACGCGGGGCTTATCCACCGACACCTCCACACCCAGCACCTCAGACAACTGAGCCGCTACGTCGGGACCGCCGGGAATACACAGATTGGGGGCGACCTCGCCCTCGGCTACCGCCTCGGCATAGGCATCGCAACCCGCAAACCCGCAAGCACCGCAGTTAGCGCCGGGCAGGCACTCACGCACCGCCTTGACGGTCTCGTTCTCCTCCACCGCAAAGCAGTGAGAGGCCACCGCCAACAGAATGCCGGCAATCAGGCCGATACCGGCCACCACAAGAAGAGCAGTAATAACAAACATAGCTTATACCCTCCTTACGCCAACAGATTTTCGACGATTCCGGCAAAGCCGAAGAACGCCATAGAAACGAACGAAGCCGCCACCAGCGTCACGGGCAGGCCCTTGAAGCTGGCGGGGATGTCGCTCTCGTCAATGCGGGAGCGCACACCGGAAAACAGCACCATCGCCAACAGAAAGCCCAGACCGCAACCCAACGAACTGACCATAGACTCCACAAAATTGTAGCCGTCGGTCATATTGTTGATAGTCACGCCCAGCACCGCGCAGTTGGTGGTGATCAGAGGCAGATACACACCCAGGCTCTTGTGCAGAGAGGGGATGTTCTTTTTGAGGAAGATCTCGGTGAACTGCACCAGAGCGGCAATGACCAGAATAAAGACGATGGTCTGCATATAACTCAGGCCCACCTTATCCAGCACATAGGTCTGCACCGGCCAGGTCACGGCGGTGGCCATCAGCATGACGAAGATAACCGCCAGACCCATACCCACCGACTGATCCACCTTTTTGGATACGCCGAGGAAGGGGCAGATGCCCAGGAAACGGCTGAGCACGTAGTTGTCCACCAACACGGAGGACATCAAGATGATGATCAATGCTTTAATATCCATCTTACTGCGCCTCCTTTTCCGTTTCGGCAAAACAGCCGCCGCAATCCCCCGCCGCCGGGCAACCGGCGCAGGAGAACTCTTTCTTCTTAATGACCTTACCCTTGGTGATCTTGTTGACCACGGCAATCAGGATACCGTAGACCAACAAACCGCCGGGAGCCTTAGCCATCAGGGCGATATTGTGATCCACCAGGAAGGGGATCTCGATGCCGGCGAAGGTGCCGGCACCCAACACCTCACGCACGGTGGCCATCGCCAACAGAGCCAAGGTGAAGCCAATGCCCATACCGATGCCGTCCAGCGCGGAACGGCCTACCGCATTCTTACCGGCGAACATTTCAGCGCGGCCAAGAATAATGCAGTTAACCGTAATCAGTGCCAGATACACACCCAAGGTCTCGTACAAATCGGGGATAAAAGCGTGGATGAGCATCTGCACCACCGTCACGAAGCCGGCGATGACCACGATGTAGCAGGGGATGCGCACCGTATCGGGGATAAACTTACGCAGAGCAGAAATAACGATGTTGGAGCACAGAAGCACCGCCAAGGTAGCCAAGCCCATACCAAACGCACCGTTCACGGTGGTGGTGGTGGCCAAGGTGGGGCAGGTGCCGAGAATCAGCACAAACACCGGATTCTCGCGAAGGAGACCCTTCAACAGAACCGCCATATTACTATCTTTTTTCATCTGTTAGGCCACCCCTTCCATAATTTTGACCGCCTCAATGGCCTTGCCCACACCGGTCTTGTAACCGTTTGTGGTCAGAGTAGCGCCGCTGATGCCGTCGATCTCTTTGTAGTTAGTCTCATCTTTACCGATGAACTGACCGCTGAACTCCTTATCCTCGCAGACAGAGCCCAAGCCGTCGGTCTCGCTCTGTGCCGTGGTGACACAGTTGACGATCTTGCCGTCGGCGGTGAGCGCCACCTTGATGTAGATGTATTCACCGGAGGGATTGTAATAATGATCGCCGTTGATACCGAAGCCGGCCGCGTGCAGCTCGATGACGTATCCGCCGCCGCTGGTCTTGAAGGCTTTGTCAATCTGCTTAGGCATAGTGGGATAGGCAGTCAGGTCCACCTCGGTGAGGGTAGCCGCCGCCAGAATGGCCGCCTGCGCCTCAATGTTGGCCTTCACTGCGGCATCCACATCGGATACTACCGCACCGTTTGCATCCACACCCACAAACACGGCCTCTTCGCCGGTGCCGGTGACATAGACAGAGCCGGCGCCGTTGTCCGCGGTGTAGACCGCCGACACGTCGGTGAGCGCCTCAAACACGAACATCTCGGTGAAGGTGTCACCGGCGGGCAGAGCTGCCGCCAAATTGTCCGCCAGGATCTCCTCTTCGGTGCGGATATCCACACTGCCGCCGCCCAAAATGATGGCGGAATTAAGGGCATCCTTCACCGCACCGCGATAACCGGCGGTGGTCATGGTGGCACCGGAAATGGTGGCGACCCCGTCGATGGTCTCGGCGGTAGCCCCCTTCACGGTCTCACCATAGGTCTTTTCATATCCCAAAGTCTCGTTGCTGGACAGGCACACGGCACCGGTGACCACACCGGCGGCATCCACGCCGCACATAATGATCATATCGGGACCGTAACCGGTAGCGGTAACCTTGAACACGTGACCGCCGCCGTTTTCACTGTACGCTTCCAGCACAGAAGCGGGCAGGGTATACTGGGTCAGGTCCACCTGAGTGAAGCCTTCGCCATCGGGCATAACCACCAGCAGGGCCTCGTTGGCGGCCGCCGACTGGTTCTTCTCAATAATGGGAGCGGTGAAATAGTTGGTGGTAGCCAGCAGGGCCGCGATCACCGCACAGATCACCGTCAGGGAGAGAATGCTCTTCAAATATTGTTTCATTTCTTATTCCCTCCAAACACTCTACGCGTACAGAGCGAATCAATGTACGGATTGACAATATTCATCAGCAGGATCGCAAAGGAAACGCCTTCGGGATACAAGCCGTAGAAACGAATCAGCACGGTGATGATACCGGCGCCGAGACCGAAGATCAGCTTGCCCTTGCCGGTGATGGGAGAGGTCACGTAGTCGGTAGCCATAAAGAAGGCGCCGATAAACAGACCGCCGGACAAGATCCACGCCAGCGCAGACTCCACATTGCCGCCCTCAATGAGCAGAGAGAGCAGGAAGGTGGAACCGATGAAGGACACGGGAACGTGCCAGGTAATGACACGGCGAACCAGCAGATAGACACCGCCGACCAACAAAGCCAGCGCACTGGTCTCGCCCAAGGCGCCGCCGCACTTACCCAGGAACAGGTCCATCAGGCTGACGGTGCCGTCATTAGCCAGTACCGACAGAGGGGTGGCACCGGCAGAGGCATCCACGCCGTTGGGGAACACCGCCGCGGTCATAGAACCGAAGGCAATGAGCATAAACACACGAGCCGTGATAGCGGGGTTGACCACATTGCGGCCGATACCGCCGAAGAAGCATTTTACCACAATGATGGCGAACACGGAACCCACCGCCGCCTGCCACAGCGGCACATTGGCGGGCAGGTTCAGGGCCAGCAGAAGGCCGGTCACCGCCGCGCTCAGATCACCGACGGTCTGCTCTTTATTAATAACAAGGTTAAACAGCGCCTCAGAGGCTACCGCCACCGCCACACAGACCAGAACCACCCACAGGGCGCTCAAACCGAACAGCAGCACGCCGGCCACGGTAGCAGGCAACAGCGCAATGAGCACATCCGCCATAATACCGGTAGTGGTCTTTTTGCCGTGAATATGGGGAGAGACCGAGATGTGAAGCATCTTATCCATTACGCATTCGCCTCCTTTGCTTCGTACTCGCGAAGGGCCGCCTTCGCCAATTTGTTATTCTGCACCAAGGGACGGTTGGCGGGACAGCTGAACTCACAGCATCCGCACTCCATACAAGCGGTAGCGCCCGCCTTCTTCACCATCTCCATATCGCCGATGCGCATTCCCTTAGCAATGGCCGGAGGGTTGATGCCGAAGGGACAATGATTCACGCAAGCACCGCAACGGATGCAAGCAGAGGTCTTGGGGGCCTTTGCCTCTTTGGAGGTCAGCGCCAACACCGCGTTGGTGTGTTTGAGCACGGGAGCCTCCAGATCCGGCACGGTGATACCCATCATGGGGCCGCCGTACAGCACCTTCTCGGGCGCCTCGGCAAACTCGCCGCAGAAAGCGAACAGGTCTTTGAGCGAGGTGCCAACAGGCACCAGCACGTTCTTGGGCTCCTTCACACAGCCGCCGTCCACCGTGACCAGACGCTCCACCAAGGGCATACCGGTTTTGAGATAGCGACCGATGGCCGCCATCGTGGAGGTGTTGCACACGATGCAACCCTGATCGGCCGGCAACTGACCCACCTTGATCTCCTTGCCCACGGTGTGGTACACCAGTACCTTCTCACCACCCTGAGGATAGATGGAGGGCAGTACCTTGACCTGAATCTTGTTGTTCTTAGCCGCCAACTCGTTCATCTTGGCAATGGCCTCGGGCTTATTCTTCTCGATACCGATAATAACGCGGGCAAAGTTCATATACTTGTCCACGGTCTCAATGGCGAGAAGAATGTTCTCCGCCTGCTCCACCATCGTCAAAGAGTCGCTGGTGATATAGGGCTCACACTCCGCGCCGTTGAGCACCAGAGTGTCCACCGGCTTATCGGTGGTAAACTTCACGTAGGTGGGGAAACCGGCGCCGCCCAGACCCACGATACCGCTCTGCTTGACCGCCTCAATGAACGAAGCCTTGTCCTGCACAACGGGAGGAGCGATGGACCCATCCACCGTCATGGCACCATCCGACTCGATGAGTACCGCCGGTACACGGGAGCCGTCGTGAAGAATGTGGTCCACGATCTTTTTGACCGTGCCGGACACACTGGCATAGATGGGAGAAGAAACAAATCCGTTCTGCTCACCAACCAGAGTGCCTACATCTACATGATCGCCTACCTTGACCACCGGAGTGGCGGGCTTGCCGATATGCATCAGCATGGGCAAAAGCACCGTAGTCGGCGCAGGCATCTGCACGGCTGCCTGATTGGCTGTATGCTTTCTGTGGGGAATATGGATTCCGCGAAGAGGAAAAGCCATAGTTGATTAACCTACCTTTCTTTGCGTTCGCGACAACACATGCGATATTATCGCGAGCACATAAATTATCATTTTACATTATAAAGGATACTACGGGGAAATGTCAACTGATTTCCACTAGGATAATGCTAGCATTATGTGTCAATTTTTGTCGCCGCTTTTTGACTATTTTCCCAGTTGACTTTTCCTTGCTTGGGTAGTATGATAAAGGCGCTTATACAACTTATTTCCTTATTAGTTAATAATTTGCTTTGAAAGGGGCTTTGGGGATGTTTGTCCTGCTGTTTTTGTTATGGCTGCTGCTATGCGGTCGCTTCTCGGCAGATGCGGGAATGGTGCAGGTTTGTTTGGTAGGCGCCGTCACCGCGGCGCTGATCTGTCTGTTCGCCCGTTTTACTTTTCAGTACACCCTCCAAACCGAGCGCCGACTGTGGAAAACGCTTCCTTTGCTGATCGTCTACGGCGGGGTATTGATGGTGGAGATCATTAAAGCAAACGTACAGATGACGAAGGTGGTATTGAAAAAAGATCTGCATCTGGATCCGGTGCTGGTGCAGTTCCATGCCCCCCTACGCACTCGCTTTGCCCGTGTGCTGTTGGCCAACTCCATTACACTCACCCCCGGCACCATCACGGTGGAAATGAAGGACGACCTGTTCACCGTCCACTGTGTGGACCGCTCCTTCTCCGAGGGAATGGACAGCAGCTCCTTTGTTAAATGGCTGAAAAAGATGGAGGGCTCAAAATGATCGAACAAGCCTACTTTTATCTCTACGTTGCTGTGTGCGTCTGCTTGGGCATCGCCGCCCTTATCGCCATCCTCCGCTCCATCACCACCAAAACCATCACCGGTCGCTTCATCGGCATCAACATTGTCACCACTGTGGTGCTGATGGCTATCCTGGTCTTGACCCTGCTCTTGGACGAGGGGTATCTGCCGGATGTGGCGCTGGTCTATGCCCTGCTCAGCTGTGTGGCACTGATCCTGCTGAGTAAGATCTACGTCAATCTGTTCAAAAAAGAAGACAAAGGAGGGGATCGCTGATGCTGGAATGGATTCGTTTCGGTCTGGTGACCGCTTGCTTTGCCGGCGGTCTGTTCGTGCTGTTCACCGCGCTGTTCGGCACCTTCCGTTTGACCTATTCTTTAAATCGTATGCATTCCGCCGCTATGGTAGACACGTTGGCGCTGCTTCTCTTTGTGGTAGGCGCCGCTGTGGCCGGAGGGCTGCAATTAATTTCCGTCAAGTTTGTGTTCATTCTGCTGATGCTGTGGTGCACCAGTCCCGTGGTCTCCCACATTTTGGTCAAGACCCGTTATCTCACCGATGAGCATCTGCCCGACCACTGCGATGTCCAGTCGGAGGAATCCGAAAAGGAGGAGCCTCATGTTTGAAGAACTGACCCAAGTGGTACGTCTCATTCTCCTGCTGTCGCTGGTGGTGTGTGCTATCGCCACCGCCCTATCCAAGCGGGTGATGACCGCCATCATCATTTTCACTTCTTACAGCATCATCATGGCGGTGCTGTGGGTGCTGCTTCGTGCCCCCGATCTGGCCATTACCGAGGCGGCGGTGGGCGCCGGTGTGGATGGAGTGCTGCTTTTCCTGACACTGCGCAAGCTGCACCTTATCGATCAGGACTACGACGAACAGGAACACGACCGTGTAACGAAAGAGGTGACAGACGATGAAAAGAACTGATCTGTCCTCCGCTTTCAAGAAGTGGTATGACGGCGAGTGGAATGTGGATGAAAAAATTGCCGAGCCCATCGTCCATATTCCCGCCGGCACCCACGACGAGCAACCTCCTGAGACCAAACAGAAGATCCGCATCTTCCATAAGCTGGAAAATGCAGAGCTGCGGCTCTCCCATATGGGTTACGCGGTGCTTTCCACCGCCTTTTGTGTCATCATCTGTATGGTGCTCGTCAGCACCGTGCTGTTCCTGCCCCATTTCGCCGATGAGCAGGCCCCCACCGCCAACGAGGTGTACGAGCACTACGTGGGGGAAGGCCGCGACCAGACCGGCGCAGTCAACACGGTGGCCGGTATGATCCTGGACTATCGTGCCTTTGATACGTTAGGCGAATCCTTTGTGCTGTTCACCGCCACCTGTGCGGTTCTCCTACTGCTGGAAGCCAATAAAAGAGCCCTGAACCGCACCAACGGCACCTTCTCTTTCACCACCGATCCCATTGTCTGCATCGCCGCCAAGATCTTGGTGCCGGTGATCCTGCTGTTCGGTGTGTACGTGCTGTTCAACGGCCATCTATCTCCCGGCGGCGGCTTCTCCGGCGGCTCTATATTGGGCGCCGGTATGATCCTGTACGCGCTGGCCTACGGTGAAGAAAAAGCCGTCAAGGTGTTATCCGCCCGCACGGTGCGCGTTACCACCATTGTGTCCCTCTCTTTCTACTGTCTCTCTAAGAGTTACTCTTTTTTCACCGGAAATGAGTTCAATGGTGTCCACTCCGTCATCACGCCCGGCACCCCCGGCGACTTTCTGTCGGGCGGCCTGATCCTACCGCTGAATCTGGCGGTGGGTCTGGTGGTGTGCTGTACGATGTATACCTTCTATATCGTTTTCACAAGGGGGCGTTTGGATTGAATTGGAGCCTCAATTACGAAGAACTGACCGCTATGATCTTATTCGGCATCGGTTTCACTATGCTGGTCTTTTCTCGCAACATTATGAAAAAAATACTTGGTCTCAACATTATGGATACCGGTGTCTATCTGTTTCTGGCATCAAT
Organism: Acutalibacteraceae bacterium; assembly: GCA_045659145.1. Classification (GTDB taxonomy): domain Bacteria; phylum Bacillota; class Clostridia; order Oscillospirales; family Acutalibacteraceae; genus UBA5905. Next base: position 22,286 of record JAZOWI010000030.1, read on the forward strand.
GGGCTACATTGAGGACAAGCTCAGCCCCATCGTGCCGCCCACCGGTCCGGTGGACCCGCACGCGTACATCAATCCCATTCCCACCGGTCTGGTGCTCACCGGCATCGTGGTGTCGGTGAGTTTCTCCGCGCTGATGCTGGCACTCACCGTCCGATTGTACAAAAAGTACCGCACCTTGGATCTGGACGAGATCTACGCCCGGTGTGACCGAGAGGACGGTGAGGACTGATGCGGTTTATTGAGAACTTTCCTTTCTTCACCATCGTATTGTCCTTATTCAGCTCGGTCATCTGCTTCGCGCTCAAAGATAAGCGGGCGCGCTTCGTCTCTTACGGATTGTTAGGAGTCAGCGCCGCCCTGTCTTTATCGGTGCTGGTGTATAATCTCACCTCGGAGACCGGCTATTTCGTCTACCGTATGGGGCATTACGACGCCCCTATCGGCAACGAGATCGCCGCCGGTGTGTTGGAGCCCTTCTTCGTGTTGCTGTTTGAAGTTGTGATGCTGCTGTCCCTGCTGGGCGGCTCCCGCAAGATCGCCGTACAGGTGCAGGAGAACAAGCACAAGTTCTTCTGTGTGATGGTGAACCTCACCCACGCGGCCATCGCAGCGCTGTGCTATACCAACGATATCTTCACTGCTTACGTGTTTGTGGAGATATGCACCATTGCCTCCTGCGCATTGCTGATGGCCCGCAAGAACACCCGTCCTTTGGTGGCAGCCACCCGCTATATGGTGTTCAGCCTCATCGGCTCCAGCCTGCTGCTCATCGGCATTGTGTTGCTCTACTCGGTGACGGGGCAACTGCTGTTTCCCCAACTGTACGAGACCATCCAATCGCTGTGGGCAGCCGGCACATACACCCTGCCCCTGACCGTGGCACTGGGTCTCATCGTCTCCGGTCTGGCCATCAAGAGCGGTCTGTGCCCCTTCCATTGGTGGATGCGGGACACCTACGGCACCGCCACACCCGCGGCCTCCGGTATTCTGTCCGGTGTCATCTCGAAGGTGTACATTTTCCTGCTCATCAAAATCATCGGCCGCGTTATCGGTCGCGACATTTATACGGATTCGGGCATTCACACCGTGCTCCTGCTCTTTGGTGTGCTGGGTATGATGGTCGGTTCCATTTCCGCTATTCGAACTCGTAACATCAACTTCATGGTGGCCTTCTCCTCGGCTGCTCAGATCGGTTACATCTATATGGGACTGGGTTTAGGAACCGAGGCGGCCTTGTTGGCCTCCCTGTTCCAAATCGTAGCTCATGCCCTGACCAAACCGATGCTGTTCCTCTCGGCTATGGGTCTGTCCGACACGGTGGGAGGACGACAGGATTTCAACGCTCTGCGCTCCTCCGCCCATGAAAACCGCGTTGCCGGTCTGGCCTACACCGCCGGTGCTCTGTCTATGGTGGGTATTCCGATTTTTACCGGTTTTATCCCCAAACTGCTTTTCTCGGTCTCCGCCTTCGGCTACGGTTGGCGCACCTACGTCATATTGGCAGCACTGGCCATCAGCACCCTGCTCAACGTGTTTTACTTCCTGCGCACCCTCATCAACCTCTACGGCCCTGCCCGCACTCCGTTGGAGCGAAGGACCATTTCCTTCTGTGCGGCACCTACCTTCTCGGTGGTGATGCTGGTGATGGTGGCTGTCAACATCGCGGTAGGTTTGCACGCGCAACCCATTATCTCTCTGTTTGAAAAGGGTATTCACATCTTTATGAATGTACGTTAAGGGGTATTGACTTATGTTTTGGATGCTTTTTACCATCGTATTTGCCTTGCTGAGCGGGCCGCTCATGTTGGCAACCAAATCCTTACGCCACCGCAACGGACGCTTTGCGGCCGCCACGGTGTTGCAAGGCATCATCACGCTGTCCGGCTGGGCGACGGTGCTCAGCGGCGACTGTGCCACGGGTCGGTATTCCTTTACCGAAGGATTATCCGCCGGCTTTGTCTCGGACGAGACCGCCCGTTTCTTCTGTGCGGTCATCGTCACCGCCTGGATGCTGGTCACCGTCTATGCCACCGTGTATATGAAGCACGAGGAGAACGAGATAGGTTTCTTTCTGTTCGCCTTCCTCACCGAGGGTGCCCTGCTGGGCGCCGCCTTCTCCGACGGTCTCATCGCCATGTACCTGTTCTACGAAATGGTGACTCTGTTCTCTATGCCGCTGGTTCTGCACTCCCGTTCCAAAGAGGCGGTGGCGGCGGCCAAGAAATATTTGTACTATTCCGTGGCCGGTGCTTTTATGGCCCTGTTCGGCATTTTTGTCATCAGTCGCTATACGGGCGAGATGCGGTTTGCCGCAGGCGGCTCGGTAACGGAGGTTACGCCCCTTCTTCTCGTGGCTATCTTCGTTTTGTGTCTGGGCTTTGGCGCCAAGGCAGGTCTGTTTCCCCTCCACGGCTGGTTGCCCACGGCCCACCCCGTGGCTCCCGCGCCCGCCAGCGCCCTTCTTTCGGGTGTGATCACCAAGGCAGGCGTATTGGCCATTATCCGCACCGTGTATTTCACCGTAGGCGCGGACAAACTGGCAGGCACCTGGGTGCAGACTGCTCTGCTCTGTCTGTCCCTGCTCACCGTGCTAATGGGCTCTATGCTGGCCTATCGGGAGAAACTGTTTAAGAAGCGACTGGCCTTTTCCTCGGTCAGCCAGATCTCCTATGTGCTCACGGGTCTGTTTCTGTTCAGTGAGGCAGGTCTGGAAGGCGCTCTGTGGCAGATCCTTTTCCATGCCGCCGTTAAGGTAGGCTTGTTCCTCTGCGCCGGCGCCTGTATCTGTCTGTACGGCAAGACTCGCGTGGACGAGTTGCAGGGTTTGGGCAAGAAGATGCCCGTCACCTTTGTCTGCTTCACGGTGCTGTCCCTGTCCCTCATTGGTATTCCTCCCACGGGCGGCTTTTTCAGCAAATGGTATCTGGCCACCGCCGCGTTAGACAGTCGTTCCGTCGGTGCGCTGAGTTGGTTGGCCCCTGCCGTTCTGCTGGTGTCCGCTCTGCTCACCGCCGGTTACCTCTTGGAAATCGTCATCAAGGCCTTCTTCAAGGAAGAAGCGTCCTCCGATGCAGCGGCGAAGAAAGAACCCGTGGCGATTCTGATTCCGTTGATGGTGTTAGCCGCTACCGCTCTTGTGGGCGGCATTCTGGCCACCCAAACCGGCGGTCTGATCAGCACCGTCGTATCCTCTTTGGTTGTGAGGTAAACGATGATGAATGTATGGATCCTGCTGATACCGGTATTCTTACCGATACTGCTGGGTATGGTGTCTTATTTTATCCCCTTTGGGAACCATCGGCAGCGGAACACCTACGTGATGCTCACGCTACTGGCAAGTGCCGCCGCACTTTGGGTGGCGGTGCTTACCGTGCCGGAGGACACCCTGACCCTGTTGCAGTTCACTGACCAGTTGTCCTTATCGCTTCGCCTGGACGGTGCGGGACGGCTGTTCGCCTGTTTGTCTGCCACTTTATGGCCCCTGACCGCCCTCTATGCCTTTGATTATATGAAGCACGAGGAGCATCTTCCTATGTTCTATTGCTTCTTCACCTGCTCCTTCGGTGTGACCATGGGTATTGCTATGGCAGAGAACATTCTGACCATGTATCTCTTCTACGAAATGCTCACCCTATTCACCGTGCCGCTGGTGATGCACGGCATGGGGAAAGTGCACAACCGTGCCGCCCGTAAATATATGGCCTATTCCTTCGGCGGCGCCGCCTTCGCCTTTGCGGCGGTAGTATTTCTCATCCTCAACGGTGCCGACACGTTTGCATTGGGCGGTCATACATTGAACGTAACCGATCCCCGCCTGGCGGACATCCTGTATTTGTTTGCTTTCTTCGGTTTCGGCGTCAAGGCGGCGGTGTTCCCCTTGCACGGGTGGCTTCCCTCCGCCTCGGTGGCGCCCACACCGGTGACCGCCCTGCTCCACGCGGTGGCGGTGGTCAAGGCCGGCGCCTTCGCACTCATTCGCTTGACCTACTACTCCTTCGGCACCGACTTCCTTTCCGGTCGTTGGGTGCAGTACGTGGCCATGGGCTTTGCCATCTTCACGTTGCTTTTCGGTTCGGTCAACGCGTTGCGTCAGAAGCATTTTAAGCGTCGACTGGCCTATTCCACCGTTTCCAATCTGTCCTATATTGTGTTTGCGGTCACCCTGATGACCCCTGCGGGTCTGCTGGCCGCCTTCGTCCACCTGTTCTTCCACTCGGTCATCAAGATCGGTGCCTTCTTCGCAGCGGGTGCCGTGCTCCATTACAGCGATCGGGAATACGTCCCACAGTTGGAAGGCTTGGGACGGAAGATGCCCGTAACCTTCGGCTGTTTTGCGGTGTTTGCCTTGGCCCTGACCGGCATTCCCCCTCTATGCGGCTTTTTCAGCAAGTGGACCATTGCCACCGCCGCGCTGGATCAGCGCAGCGTGCTTGCCGTCATCGGTGTGGCGGCCCTGCTCCTTTCCGCCTTCTTGACCGCTTGTTATATGTTCACACCGGTCATCAAGGCCTTCTTCCCTCGCACCCACGCGGATGAGGATGTAAGCGATGTGAAAGAGGCCGACCCGCGGATGCTGGCGGCGATGCTGGTCTGTGCCGTGTTGTGTGTGCTTATGGGCGTCTTTGTGCAGTGGCCCGTTACTTGGATCGGGGAGGTGCTGGGAGTATGATGACTTGGATTCTTCTCTGTGTCCTTTTCCCCGCTCTGAGCGCTGCCGTCGCCTTTGGCGTGGATAAAAAAGTTCCCCGTCTGCAAAGCGGATGGGTCCTCCTCTCCACCGCCGCGGTGTTGGCGGGCACCCTGCTACTGGCACTGAGCCACGCAGACGGTACTACCGTCGCCCTCGCGGGATTGTCCTTTACCGTGGACGGCTTCCGCGGCATCTACGCGGTGGTGACCGCCTTTATGTGGTTCTGCGCGGCTCTGCTGTCCCCTCGTTACTTCAAAGGACATCATCATCTGGGACGGTACTATTTCTTCTTCCTGCTGACCTTGGGCGCCACGGTAGGCGTCTTCCTGTCAGCGGATCTCATCACCACCTTTGTGTTCTTTGAAGTCATGTCCTTCGCCTCCTACGTGTGGGTGGTACAGGAGCAAAACAAAGAAGCAATGAGCGCGGGTAAAACCTATCTCGCCATCGCCGTGATGGGCGGTATGGTGCTGCTGATGGGACTGTTCCTGCTGCACAGTATCACCGGTACGCTGGTGATCCGCGAATTATCTCACGTCCTTTCCACCGTGCAGAAAACACCGCGCTTGTATATTGCGGCCTTCTGTATGCTGTTCGGCTTCGGTGCTAAGGCAGGCCTTTTTCCCCTACACATCTGGCTGCCCCGCGCCCATCCGGTGGCGCCGGCCCCTGCCAGCGCCCTCCTGTCCGGTGTGCTCACCAAAACGGGCGTATTCGGTATGCTGCTCATCTCTGCCAACATCCTGACCGAAGATGCGGTGTGGGGTTACACCCTGTTGGTGTTGGGCACCATCACCATGGTGCTGGGGGCGGTCATCGCCGTCTTCTCCACCAATCTGAAACGGACGTTGGCTTGCTCCTCCCTGTCCCAGATCGGCTTTATCACCGTGGGCGTGTCTATGCTGGTGTTGCTGGGTGAGGAGAACGCACTGGCCGCCAACGGCACGGTGCTGTATATGCTCAACCACTCGCTGGTAAAGCTGGTGCTGTTCCTCTGCGCCGGTGCCATCTATGCGGGCGCCCACACACTGGATCTTAACCGCCTGCGGGGGTACGGACGGAACAAGCCCCTTATCGCCATCCCCTTCTTCCTGGGTGCCGCCAGTCTGGCAGGCATCCCCGGTATGCTGGGTTATGTATCCAAAACCTTGGTGCACGAAAGCATCGTAGAATACGCCCATCACGGCGGTGCGCTGATCACGGCAGTAGAGTGGCTGTTCCTCTTCTCCGGCGGATTGACCGCCGCCTATATGCTCAAATTGTTCATCACCATCTTTGTGCAGAAGCCTACCGCTCTCACCCCTGACGGGGGCAAAAAGATGGATGTCCTTTCTGTTACCGCGCTACTTTTTTCGGCGGTGGCACTGCCTGTGGCAGGTGTGCTGCCCCATGGGCTGGCGGAAAAAGTCAGCGGCGCTATGCTCTCCTTCGTGGGCGGGCACGAATCCCATCACGCGGTGCATTATTTCGCCTTTGTCAATTTGAAGGGCGTACTGATCTCTCTGGGCATCGGTGTGGTGGTCTATCTGATCGTGATCCGCCGTCTGCTGACCAAGCGGCAGGAGGACACACGAGTCCATTACAATCCCTTCGCGGGTGTTTTCTCCTTGGAAAACAACGTATATAAGCCTCTGCTGCGGGCAGTTCTCTTTTTGCTGGGCGCCGTGTGCACCTTCCTGCATCGGGCCGTGGATACGATCATCGGCGGTCTGCTGACGGTGCTGACCGTATTCTGCCGTGTCTGTGGCGACATCACCGACCTGTTCGTGTGGACAGCTAAGCGCACGGTGTTGCGCCCCGCCAAGGACATCCACGAACCCCATCCGCGGCGCTTTGCCTACACGTTGGGCAGACTGTACGGACGCCTCAGCAAGAAGGATGCGTCCCGTACGGGTGAAGCCTTTGTACGCGGGATGGAGACCATCGCCAAAACCACCCGCCGTCTCACCGGCAATTTCTCCTTTGCCTTGCTGATGACCTGCTTCGGCATCTGCATCATTTTGGTATTCATTCTGTTTGTAGGCGCTAAATAAATCCATTGTACGAGGTAACCTATGCTGAACGAAAAAATCAAAACCGATTTTTTGTCCATCTTGAAGGAAGAACTCATTCCCGCCATGGGATGCACCGAACCCATCGCGTTGGCCTATGCCGCCGCTAAGGGGCGAGAGGTACTGGGAACGGATCTGCAACGGATCACCGCCCGATGCAGCGGTAACATCATTAAGAATGTCCGCTGTGTCCGCATCCCCAATTCCGGAGGACTGACCGGCATCGAGGCCGCCTGTGCGCTGGGTGCCCTGGCCGGCGACGCCACCCGTCATATGGAAGTGCTGGAAGGGGTCACCCCCGACGGACTGTCCGCCACCCTTCGCTTTCTTAAAGAAGGGCGGTGCAAGGTGGAGTTTCTGGAATCCGCCATTCCTCTGCATTTCATCATCGAACTGGACGGAAACGGTCACCACGTGGAGGTGGAGGTGCGATACAGCCACCAGAACATCGTGCGCATCACCCGCAACGGAGAAAACCTTCTGTGGGTGGAGGATCTGCGAGAGGTCACTGAGGTGGCGAATCGCAGTAAGTTGAGCATCGAGAACATTTATGCCTTCGCCGAAGAGATCGACATCGAGTCCATCCGCCCCTTCACGCAGCAGCAGATCGACTGCAATATGGCCATCGCCGCCCGCGGTATGCAAGGGGACTACGGCATCGGCATCGGTAAGGCCATTCTGGATACCTATGCCCACAGCGTCTACGCCAAGATCCGCGCCTATGCGGCGGCGGCCTCCGAGGCCCGTATGGACGGCTGTGATATGCCGGTCATCATCACCTCCGGCAGCGGCAATCAGGGCATTACCTCCACGGTGCCTGTCATTGTCTATGCCCGCGAAAAACAGATCCCCGAGGAGCGGATGATGCGCTCTCTGGTCTTTTCCAGTCTGCTGACGGTGTTCCAGAAGGAATACATCGGCAAACTCTCTGCCTTCTGCGGTGCGGTGTCTGCCGCCTGCGCCGCCGGCGCCGCCATCACTTATATGGTAGGGGGAACCATCACCCAAATAAAGGACACCATCGACAACACCTTGGCGGACATCCCCGGCATTATCTGCGACGGTGCCAAAGCCTCCTGTGCCGCCAAGATCTCGTCGGCGCTGGACGCGGCCCTTTTCTCCCACGCGCTGGCCATGCAGGGCAAGGTGTACGATTCCAACACCGGCATCCTGAAAGAGGACACCGGCGACACCATCCGCGGTGTGGGTCACATCGGTCGAGTGGGTATGCAGCCCACCGATCAGGAGATCGTGAAAATGATGATATAACAAAAAAGACTCCGACACTCGTCGGAGTCTTTTTTATCTCATTAAGGCTGATTCACCACACCGATGAACAAGGGCAATTGATCGGCGCCCGTCACCACAAACAAGAAGGGGCGATCCAGCACAAAATCCACCTCATCATCGGGCGGCATCGCACTGCCGCACAGAGTCATCTCGGTGTAAGCGGCGGCGGTCACACCCTCTTCGTCGATGGCTACCCGTACCCCGTGCTGTACCTTGTCCAGCCATACCTCCGTGGTGGTGGTCAGGGGATTAAAATTCGCCTTGGACCGATCAAAGCAATCCGCGATTCCCAGAGACTGCAAGCCCTCTTTGAGGTCCAGTTGGGACTCGATGTCGAATCGAGGGACGGAAAAGTTCACCTTCAAGGATTTTTGATTGTCCCATTTTCCGCTGGCCAGCACAAAGTCCATCGCCTGCTCGTCTGCCAGCAATTCCTCCACCGAAACACCCTCGTCCGGCAGGACAAACCACATAGTGCCCTGTCCCTCCAATGCCAACGAGGAGGCAGAGAAGCGGTCTCCCCAATAATAGGTGCCCCAGCTCTCGGTACGGTTCATAAAGGGGCAGGTCACATCTCCTGCTACTCCGTGGAAGGTATCCGAAGCGGTCTTATCCGCCGAGAACCAATTGGTCCATTTAGCACGAAAATAAATGGTGGTCAGCAGGGTCATCACCGTATTGGGGTCGGTGGTGATGCCCTCCACCTGCTCTTTGAGCAGACCGCCCGTCTGCTCATTAAGCCAGTTGCGAAGCGCCTTGTCCATACCTGCGGTGCCCATCTCTCCTCGATAGGAGGAGGCATAGTAGTAATCGGTCAAGGTGTTCAGTGTCTCCTTGTTAAAGGCCACGCCTTCGTTGAGCCACAACGAAGAACCCAACACACTGATCTCGGCGCCGTCGTTGCTGTAATTGGCGTTCCACACCGCGCGGGCCTGCTCCCGCAGCGCGGTAAGACTGTCTGCCCCCAGCAAGTCCAATACCTGCTGGCGGGAGGTGCCATCGGCAATCTCCGCCAGCACAGCCAACGCCATATACACATTGAGGGGAGAATAGGCGCGGTTTTCCGCGCCTGCTCCACGGAGGAAAGTGGCGGTGCTGTTACGAAAAAAATCGGTAAGACCTTCGCCGGCGCCCCGATAGGCAGCCTGCTTATCCTTATCCGCCCGCCAAGCATCGTACTTTTTCTCAAAGCCCAACTCCCGCTCATTAGGATAGGGGGCCATCTTAGGATATTCTGCCTGTGCCAGAGTCTCCGCCTTGGCGGTCAGACCGGGGAAGAGATTATCCAAAATACCGGATTTCTTTGTGGTGGTCGTGGTTTGTGTGGTCGTGGTGGTTCCGTCTCCTTTGTTAATGGAATCCCCCTCCTGCTTGGACACGTCTCCCGCGGCGGTGGGGTCGTCGGACATAGGCGGTTGCGGGGGACGGTGACCGAACAGCGCACCCAGACAGACCGCCAGCACCAGCACCGCCGCCACCGCCGCTGTCCAGCGGAGGGGACGGCGCTTAAAGAGCGGGGGTGCTGTCTGTTCTTTCTGTATAGGGGCAGGGGTATCTGCCCGTGCGATCAATACGGGGTCTACCATACCGATGGCATCTTGCAGATCGGTTGCTTTCATTCCCATATACCCTCCTTTTGTAGGTGTTTTTTCAGTTTCTCACGGGTGCGCATCAGTAGTATCCGTATACGCCCCTGACTGCATCCGAAACGGGTGGCGATGGCCGCCACCGAGTCCATATACCAATAGCGGCGCAGAAACACGTCGCATTCTTCCCGCGGCAGGGTGTGCAGAAAGACGGAAATGCAGGTCGCCAGTTCACGACACTCGATGCCCTCGTGGACACCGCCGTGGGCGGGGACACACTCCTCCAATTCCGCCAAGGACACCGCCGCCGTGCCGCCGCCCCGTTTGGCGGTGTGGGCGGTGCGGTACCGATCCAGCGCCAGCCGTCGGGTGATGGTGCCTAAAAAAGCGAACAGCACCTGAGGGCGCTGAGGGGGCATCTGCTCCCACGCCCGCAGATAGGTGTCGTTTTCGCACTCTTCGGCACCGCCCTCATCCCCCAGGATGGCATAGGCGATCCCGTACAGGCGGCGTCCGTATTTCTCGCGGGTCAGCCGCAGTGCCGCCTCGTCCCGCTGATGATACAGTTCCACTATGCGGTTGTCCTCCATACCTGCACCTCCTGCTCGTGAAAAAGGGCCCTTCACCTACAAAGACGATAAAAATGGCTTGTTGTTACATATTTTTCCTGTTTTTATTAAAACACAAACCCGACGGCTTTACAACCGTCGGGTTTTCTCGTTACTCATTGGGGTTTTCGATAATACCGGCGAAGAGAATGGTACCATCCATCTCGATGGTGAACAAGAAGGGACGGTCTACTACAAAATCGATCCACCCATCGTAGCCGCCCAATCCATAATCCATCTCTACGAAGGCGCCGGCGGTGACACCCTTTTCATCCACCGTGACACGGGTCGCATGACGAATATCATCCAGCACTACCGCTCCGCTCTGCCCGTCTAAAATACCGGAAAAGTCCGCCTTTTCAGCATCAAATACGTCGGTGACTCCCAGGCGGGATAAACTCTCCTTGAGATCCAGATCTGTGGTGATGTCAAATCGGGGTACGGTCATACGCACATTGGTCCCCTCTCCATTAACCGGACCATCATCTTGAACCACAGCCATCACCTGAGGATCGCTCAGCAGCGACTCCACCGACTCACCCTCATTAGGTAAGAAAATATACAATCCGGGACCATCTTTCATATGGATGGAAGTTCCCGTAAACCGGTCGCCCCAACAATGCCATCCGTGCATCTCTCGATACATCATCGAGCAGTTCACGTCCCCATCGGCGGCGTGGAATACCCCCTCGCGGATCTCCTCAAACTCATCGATCCATCCGCCACGAAAATACAGGGTGCTCACCAATGCCAGAGCGGTGGCGGGGTTCAACTTCACGTTCTCCGCCTGCTGGGACAGCAGACCACCGGTATGATCGTTGATCCAATCCCGCAGCACGCCGTTATAGTCCTCACTACCCATTTCTCCCCGATAGGCGGCAGCGTAATACTGCTGTGCCAGATTAGTTAGGGTGTCCTCGTTGTACACCGCCTGATCATCGTCCCGTAACCACAGAGAGTTGCCGAATCGGCAGGTGACCAAGTCGTCATCTCGATACAGCCCCTCCCACAAGGCGTTGGTCTTTTCCCGTAGAGCAGCGATATCCTTCTGCCCCAACAAATCCAGAATCTGCTGTCGGCTGTCACCGCCTGCCGTCTCCGCCAGCATGCTCAGCGCCACATAGAGATTAAGAGGAGAAAACACCCGATTTTCCGTCCCGTCCCGTAACAAAGCCGCCATCGTGTCCGCGTAAAAGGCGGTCATTCCATCCACGTTCTGCTCCAGCCGCTCTCTTTTTTGCTTTTCTGCTTCTCGCATTTCCCAATATTCATCTGTACCGAAATCCGGGACCGCCAAAGCAGGATAACTGGGGATTGCCATAGCAAACACCCGTGAGGGCAGATTCTGCGCCGTGGTGGTCGTGGTGGTGGTATCCTCGGTAGAGGTGTCCTCTTGGGAGGTATCGCTGACCGAGGTGTCGGGATTGCTTACGGGCGGTGTATCGGGACGGTGGCCGAACATCACACTCAGACACACCGCCAGCACCAGCACCGCCGCCACCGCCGCCGTCCAGCGGATGGGGGACTTTTTGCTCAACGACGGCTTCTCCGCCGCTTCTTCTACCAAATCGGCGTCCACATCGCCGAGAACACTTAGTAACCAATAATTCATCATAGGACGATTCCCTCCTTTTCCAGCACCCCGCGCAATCGGTCACGGGTGCGTTTGAGCATCATCTTCACTTTACTCGTACCGTATCCGTAGCGCAGAGCGATCTGCTCCACCGAGTCAAAATACCAGTAACGGCGCAGGAAAACGCACCGCTCCGCCTTAGGCAGGGCGCGGAGAAAACCCGACACCAGCGCCGCAGCTTGCTTTTCGTCCAGCTCCTCCTCCACCGCCCGTCCCGCGGGGATACAGTCGGTCAATTCTTCCAGCGAGAGGGCCACCTGACCGCCGCCGCGGCGTTCACTCTGCCGCCGTCGCCAGCCGTCCAAGGCCAGACGGCGGGTGATGGCACCCAGATAGGCGGAAAGTCGCAAGGGACGCTCCGGCGGAACGCGGTTCCATACCCGCAGCCATGTGTCGTTGACGCACTCTTCCGCATCCTCACCGTTTTGCAGGATCTGCATAGCGATGGCACGGCAATAGGCGCCGTATTTGGCGGCGGTTTCGTTGACGGCTTGTTCATCTCGTTGCCAATACAATTCAACAATGCACATATCCTCCATAGTCGGTCCCCCTCTCTTATAAAAAAGGCCTTTCACCTATCTAGACGCAATTTTTGCCAATCGGTCACTGTTTCGCAACCATATTTTAACACTTCTCTCAAAAAACTGCAATTCCTTTCCTTGCCGCTTGACGGCGGTGGGGAAAATGATATAATAAGGAGGAAAGAACGGAGGGTGACCTATGACTGTCCAAACTGTGTACGATTATCTGAATGAACGCGCCCCCTTTGCCACTGCCGAAGAGTGGGATAACCCCGGCCTGCTGGTGGGAGACCCCGATCAGACCGTCACGGGCATTGTGGTGGCGCTGGATGCCACCGTGGGCGCACTAGAAGCGGCCGCGGCTATGGGCGCCAACCTGCTGGTGACCCATCATCCCGTGATCTTTGCTCCCCTTAAACGGTTGGAGAAGAGCAGTCTGCCCTATCGGCTGGCGCAGGCAAATATAAACCTCATCGCCGCCCACACCAATCTGGACAAGACCGAAGGCGGCGTCAACGACACCCTGGCCGTCCGTCTGGGACTCACCCATGTGACGGTGGCGGCGGACGGGTACACCCGTATCGGTCAACTGCCCCATCCGATGAGTGCCAAGGAGTTTGCCGCCCATGTGGCGCAGACACTGGACACCGCCGTGCGCTATCACGGCGAGAAAACGGTCACCACCGTGGCAGTCTGCGGTGGTGGCGGCGGTGATTTTATCGCCGACTGCATCGGTCTGGCGGATGCCTACGTCACCGGCGAGGTCAAGCACCACGAGTGGCTGGCTGCCGCTGACCGTATCCAAGTGGTGGAAGCAGGGCATTACGCCACCGAGGTGCCGGTGGTGGATACCCTGTGCAGCTGGTTACAAGAGGCCTTCCCCACCGTGGCGGTGACCCCCTATCGGGATGGGGAGCCCTATGCCGTGACGAAATAACTTTCCTTATCCTATGACGAAAAGAGGTGACCGCCCATGGCTCTGGACGGCGCATTTTTAGCCTGTCTGCGGCAGGAACTGCTGCAAGCATTGCCCGATGCCCGCATTGACAAGATCCACCAGCCGGCGCGGGAGGAACTGCTCATCGCCCTGCGCTATCGGGGCGGTGCGAAAAAACTGTATCTGTCGGCGGGTGCCAACGCCCCCCCCCCCCCCCCCCCCCCCCCCCCCCCCCCCCCCCCCCCCCCCCCCCCCCCC
>JAZOWI010000031.1:0-17352 GCA_045659145.1 Acutalibacteraceae bacterium
TTGGTAAAACTCGTGATGACAAGCTGATAGTATGGGCGGATTGGGATGGTTACAATCCCATAAATTATACGGAAGAAAAACCGATTTCCACTAACGGAGAACACAGTACTTATATAATTGCTGAAAAGCTGTTTTGGAGAATAATAACGGAGGACTAATTAAGAGCGACAAATACCAATTTGTAGAATAGATAACGCACGCTACTTTTGGTCGTTTTTACCCCTACTTATACTACTTTTAGTCGCTCTTTCGCAATAAAAAACCACCGCAATAGCGGTGGTTTTTTTGCGTCCGGGGACTCGAACCCTCACCGCAAAAAGAAAAAGCACACCGCAGTTGGATGCGGTGTGCTTTTTTATCTGTAAACGATTTTACCTTTACATCCCGTTTTCCATTGGGGCGCAAGGGAAGACGGGGTCAGACGCTCATCTCACCCACGATGTTTTCCTCCATCATTTTCTTGACGGTGGCGGCGTCGTAGCCGCAGCTGAATAGGTAATAGAGCTTGGCGACGGCAGCCTCGGTGGTCATATCGTAGGCGCACACCGCCCCCGCCTCTTTGAGGGCGGCGCTGGTCTCGTAGGTGCCCAAGGATACCGAGCCTTTGAGGCACTGGGAGCAGATGACCAGCACAGTGCCGTTGTCCCGTGCCTTGCGCACGATGGGCAGGATGGCATCGGGGTCACCGGGGATGTTGCCCGCGCCGAAGGTCTCCAACACGATGCCCCGCAGGGACTCGCTCATAATTTCTTCAAACAGCTCGAACTGGATGCCGGGGAACACCTTGATGATGCCGATGGGGATCTTTTTCAGCTCCTGCACCCGAAAGGGGCGGGTGGCAGGGACGGGAGGGATCATCTCGTTGTAGTGAATGTCCGTGCCGATCTCCGCCAGAAGCGGGAAATTGGGGGAGGAGAAGGCCGCCAAGTCGGAGGTGCTCACCTTGGTACAGCGGTTGCCCCGCAATAGCTTGTGGGCAAAGCACAGAGCCACCTCCCGCACCCGCCCCTTTGCGGCCACGGTCATGGCGGTGAGCAGATTTTCCAGTCCGTCGTTGCGCATTTCGTACAGGGGAATCTGGGAGCCGGTGAGGATGACGGGTTTCGCCAGATTTTCCAGAGAGAAGGACAGGGCGGCGGCGGTATAGGCCATGGTGTCGGTGCCGTGGAGGATCACGAAGCCGTCAAAACGGTGGTAATGCTCCTCAATGATGCCGCCGATGCGGTTCCACTCCACCACCGTCATATTGGAGGAGTCCAGCAGGGGGTCCAATTCCACCAGCTCCCACCTTGGCAGGTCGGGGTGATGCAGGGCGGGGAGACTGCCCAGCGTCTCCTGCAAAAAGCCCCGTTTGGGGGCATATCCCGCCTCGGTGCGGCACATACCGATGGTGCCGCCGGTGTAGATGAGCAAAATCTTTTTGTCCATAGTGACCCCTCCTCACTGTTATCCTCTTTTATTATACCAAGTCCCGCCGCCGAGTGTCAATAATCTGTTAATTTTTTGAAATACCATTGAAAATGTCCGCTTGGTTGTGTATAATAAGAAGAAAGAACACAGAAACAGTAAGGAGATTCCGCGTTATGGACAGTTTTACCGAGTTGATCGTGCAGAAAAAGAAGGAGCCTAAGGAGTGGCTGATTATCGTGGCGGTGCTGGTAGCGGCGCTGGTGGTATCGGCGGCGGCGTTCCTGTTCCTGCCCACCATCTTTGTTTTCGTGCTGGCCGGTTGCGCCTACGGCGCCTGGTGGGTGGCCTCTGCCCAGAATAAGGAGTTTGAATATTGCGTCACCAACGGGGACATCGACATTGATATGATCATCGCCCGCCGTAAGCGCCGTCGTCTGGTGTCGGTGGCGGGACGTAAGGTGGAGAGCCTGCTCCCTTACGATAGCAATAAGCCTCAGGGCGTGTATCAGCGCATCGTGGTGGCGGCCCCTTCCTTGGATGTGGAGGGACTGTGGAGCTTTACCTATCACAGCAAAAAGAACGGCCATACCTTGGTGGTGTTTCAGCCGGATGAGCGGGTGTTGCAGGCGCTATACGGCGGCTTGCAGAAGTTGGTGCGTATGGACACCGACCGCACCACACGGGAGAAGGGAATCTCTCTGTCGGTGCGCCGTGTAGCCGAGGACGAATGACAGGATGCCGTGCGCCCCATGGGTGTACGGCATTTTTTGTAAGGAGCGATGGAGATGAACAGAGCCACGGCGGCGGATATGCGTCGGATGGAGTCCCTGGCGGTGGAGCGGGGACAGAGCTATGAGGAACTGATGGAACGGGCAGGGGAGGCCTGCGCCGGCTGGATGCTGGGTCGCTTGGAGCAAATGGGCGGCTCGGTAGCCATCGTGTGCGGGCGCGGCAACAACGGCGGCGACGGCTTCGTGCTGGCCCGCCATCTGTGGCGGGTGATGCCGGTGACGGTGATACTGGCGGACGGAGAGCCCACCGCCCATCCTGCCATCGAAGCCTTTGAACGGCTGATGGTGCTTTGCGAGCGGCGGGAGCCGAATCTGTCGGTGCTCAGTTGGACCGACGAGCCCTATCTGTGCAGCGCCGCCGTCCGCGAGGCGGCGGTGGTGGTGGACGGGGTCTATGGCATCGGCTATCGTGGCGACCTGCCCGCCCTGCTGCGCCCCTTATTTCAGCAGATGAATGCCGCCTTGGGCTACAAGGTGGCGCTGGATATGCCCAGCGGTGTGTCCGCCGACGACGGGCAGGCGGACGAGGACGCCTTTGCGGCGGATTATACCCTCAGCTTCACCGCCTTGAAGGTGGGGCAGACCGCCCCGCAGTGCGGCGAGGTGACGACACTGGACATCGGTATTCCGCAGGACATCGTGGAGGAGGTGCTGGGGTATCAGACGGTCACCCGTGAGATGGTGGCCGCCCGTTTCGCCCCCCGCGCCGCCGACAGTCACAAGGGCACCTACGGGCACCTGCTGACCGTGTGCGGCAGTTATGGGATGGCGGGGGCGGCCCAGCTTTGCGTGCGCGGCGCCCTGGGCAGCGGCGCAGGACTGGTGACGGCGGCACTACCCCGCTCGGTGTATCCGCTGCTGGCCCCTGTGGTCCCCGAGGCGGTGTATCTGCCCCTGCCCGAGGAGAACGGACAGTTGTCCATGGAGGCGGAGCCGCTGCTCCATCGGGCGGTGAGCGGCTCCACGGCGGTGGTGATCGGGTGCGGATTAGGCACCGGCGGGGCTCAGCGGGAGCTGGTGCGCCGTCTGTGTCGGGAGAGCACCCGTCCCGTGGTGTTGGACGCAGATGGCATAAATGCCATTGACCTGCATATATTGAAAGAGGAGATCGGTTCGGCTCCTCTGATCTTGACCCCTCACCCCGGTGAGATGGCGCGGCTGTTGGACCTTTCTGTGGAGGAGGTCCAGCGCCACCGTCGGCAGATCGCCCGCCGCGTTGCGGACGAGATGGGCGTGATCTTGGTGCTTAAAGGGCACCGCACTCTCATCAGTGCCCCCGGTCGACCGGTGTTGGAGAATCCCACGGGCAACCCGGGGATGGCCACCGGCGGCAGCGGCGACGTGCTGGCGGGGATCATCGGCTCCTTGGCGGCCCAGGGGATGGACCCCTACTTCGCGGCGGTGTGCGGTGTGTATATCCACGGCGCGGCGGGGGACTTGGCGGCAGAGCGGCTGTCCCAGCACAGTATGCTCCCCTCTGACCTGATCGAGGAGCTTCCGAACCTGTTTCTCCAATTTGAGAAATAGGGAGCCTTGTGAATGAAACATCGGTTTATCATTGTAACGGCTTGTTTGTTGGTCGTGTGTTTGCTTAGCGGTTGTGCCGCCTCTTCGGACGGGACCAAAGATCCCGTCACCGACGGCTTTTCCTGTGCGGCGCAGATCACCTACGGAGAGATGGAGATCGAGGCGCGGCTGAGCCGCATCGCCGAGGAAGCCTTTACCGTGTCCTTCGAGTCTCCTAAGTCCCTGAAAGGGGTCACCGTGGGACTCAGCGGGGCGGATATGACGTTGGAGCTGGGCGGGATGAGCGTGGCGGTGCCGGCAGAGCGGGTGCCCCAACGGGCGCTGATTCTCTGTCTTGCGCGGGTGCTGGAAGCCACCCACCCTACGGGACAGCGCACCCAGGACGGCTATGTGATCGAGGGGGAGGCCGAGGGGGAGAGCTACACCTTGGTGTGTGACCCTGACAGCGGGTTGCCCCGTTCTCTGACAGTGCCCTCGCAGGAACTGACCGTCTATTTCACCGATGTGACGATGAATGTATAATGAATGTCCCGATACTCCTCGGTGGGTGTCGGGACTTTTTGCACCCTCTTGTCCCTTTGGACATAGTATGGAGAGACAGCTTGCATAAAGCGGCAGTCGATGAGCCATACTCTAAACAGTCAACAAGGGCAAGGAGGTGACGACCGTGACGGTGCATCGGGGCGACATATATTATGCGGATCTCAGTCCCGTGGTAGGCTCGGAGCAGGGCGGTATGCGGCCGGTACTCATCGTGCAGAACGATGTGGGCAACCGTTTCAGTCCCACGGTGATCGCGGCGGCGATCACCAGCCAGAAGAACAAGGCGCGCCTGCCCACCCACATTCGCTTGCAGGCGGAGGGGAGCGGACTGGCCAAGGATTCGGTGGTGCTGTTGGAGCAGATTCGTACATTGGACAAGCGTCGGCTGAAAGAGCGAATGGGGCGGCTGGATGAGGCCTCTATGCTGCGGGTGGATCAGGCATTGCAGGTGAGCTTCGGTCTGGGCGGCGATGGCGATATAGAAACAAACGGTGTATAAGTGCAAGACAAGGACGGTTCTCGGGATAGAGAACGGTCCTTTTTCTTTTGTTCTATTCCGCCGTCCCGTGACATATAGATGGGACAAGAGGTGAGGACAAGTATGGATGTGTGGGCGGTGCTGGGGGACTATTTGCCCACGCCGTGGGTGACGACGCTGACCGCATTGTCTCCCGCGGTGCGAGAGGCGGTGCAGGAGGTGCGCCTGCGGGCGGGGGAGCCGGTGACCGTGTCCCTACCCCACGGGGACCGATACTTGGGCGCCCACGGACTCACCGCCCTGCCCGACAGCGGCGTGCTTGTGTGTGACAGCGCCGCCTTGGAGCGGATCTTTTTGCGCTTCTGTGACGAGTCGGTATATGCCCACGAATGGGAATTGGCTCAGGGATATATTGCGGTGCGCGGCGGCATCCGCGTGGGGGTGGCGGGCACCGCGGTGACCGAGGCGGGGGCAGTGTGCCGTATTCGCTCGGTGACCTCCTTGTGCATTCGGCTGCCCCGCCGTCTGTCGGGGTGCGCCGCCGCTCTGATTCCGTGGGTGGACGACGGGCGGTTACATAATACGGTGCTGGTGGGGGAGCCCTCCTCCGGCAAGACCACCCTGCTTCGGGATCTGGCGGTCACCTTAGCCACCCGCCGCCGCGTGGCGGTGGTGGACGAGCGGGGAGAACTGGCAGGATCTGAGGGTCTGCGCCGCTGCGACGTGCTCCGCGGATACCCCAAGGCGGAGGGATTGGAGCAGGCGGTGCGCTGTCTTGCCCCCGAGGTGGTGCTGTTTGATGAATTGGGGACGCTTGCCGAGGCGCAGGCGGTGGCGGCTCTCGCCCGTCGCGGGGTGGCGGTGGTCACCACCCTCCACGGAGAGGATTTGACCCCTATGGCCACTACCCCCCTCATCCGCACATTGATCTCCACGGGGGCCTTTTCCCGTTGGGTGATGCTATCGGGGCGCCATCGCCCGGGTGAATGGAGAGGATGCTATCGACCGGAGGTGACGCCGAATGGGATGGATTGGCTATCTGTTGACGGTGGCGGCGGGTCTGGGACTGGGACTGTCCGGTGCCCACCGCTGGCGCCGCCGCGTTGCGTTTTTACAGAAGACGGGGGCGCTGTTGCAGACGGTGCGGGGACGGCTTGGTTACAGCGCCCTGCCAATGAGCGAGCTGTGGCGGCAGTTGGCACAGAATGAAGCCTTTGTCGCCTTTCCCTTGGTGCGGTACGTGACCGAGGGGGAAGAGGAGTCCTTCTCCGCCGCCTTGTGTGCCGCGGTGGAGCGGGCGGCGCAGGAGGGGGACTTGCTTCCTGCGGGGCAGGAGCTGCTCACCGCCTTTGCTCAGGATTGCGGACGGCTGGATCGGGCGCGGCAAGAGGAGCAACTGCTCTATTACAGCGACCGAGTGGCGGCACTGGAACAGGAATTGCGGGCAGAGGCGGCGGTGAAGTGCCGTCTGCATCCCCTGCTGGGTCTGTCGGCGGGGGCGGCCCTGTGCCTGCTGCTTTGGTGTTAGAAAGGAAGAAACGGACTATGGATGTGGATCTGATATTCAAGATCGCCGCCATCGGCATCATCGTGTCGGTGCTCAACCAGTTGCTGATCCGCTCGGGACGGGAGGAGCAGGGGATGCTGCTCACCTTGGCGGGGCTGGTGGTGGTGCTGTCCATGGTGGTGATGCAGATCAGCGATCTGTTCGCCACCGTTAAGGCGGTGTTCGGTCTATGACGGGGCAGAGCTGGTGGGTGGGGGTCATCGGGGTGCTGTTGTGTGCGGCCTTGCTGGCCACCACCCTGCGCCGCCACAACCCGGAATCGGCTATGGTGCTGGGTCTGGCGGCAGGGGTGCTGGTGATAGGGGTGGTGCTCAGCCGACTGACCCCCTTGCTGGATACCCTGCGGCGCATGGCGGCGCTGGGCGGTCTGTCGGAGGGGGTGTTGGGGGTAGTGCTGCGCGCCGCGGGGGTGTGTCTCATTACCCAATGGACGGCGGATACCTGTCGGGACGTGGGAGAGACGGCGCTGGCAGGACGGGCGGAGCTGACGGGACGGGTGCTGCTGCTGCTGATCTCCCTGCCTCTTTACGAGCAGATCCTCACCCTGATCGTGGGGGTGGTCGAAGGATGACGCTCACCTCCTATCAAGAGATGTACGAGCAGTTGTGGGAACAGAGCGGCGTGGGAGACTTGCATCAGGCGCTCCCTGCGGACGTGGAGGAGCTCATCACCCGACTGGGACTGGACAGCTCCAACCCCTTGGCCTATACCGACCTGAGCGCGGGGCAGGTGGCCGCTCTGGTGACCGAGCTGCTCACTCAGCAGGGCGCCGCCCCGCGGCAGAGTCTGGGGGTGCTGCTGGGGGTGATCCTGCTCACCGCCCTGCTGGGCGGCTTGGAGGGGGGCACCGTGAGCCCTCTGCATCGCACCTATCACAGCGTAGGGGTGCTGGGGGCGGTGAGCGTGGTGCTGCTCCCCTTGGTAATACTGGTGCAGACGGTGGGTGAGACCACCCAGCGAGTCACTGTGTTCCTCACCGCCTATGTGCCGGTGTACGCCGCCGTGCTGGTGGGCAGCGGTCACGGCGTGGGGGCGGTGTCCTATCAGACCACCCTGCTGGGAGCGGGACATCTGCTCTCCGCCTTTATCGGACGGGGGGTGCTCCCTTTGCTCACGGTTTCCCTAGCGCTGGGATGCGTGGGGTCGGTGGCGGAGGGGTTCTCTCTGGAAGCCATCAGCCGCACCTTTCATAAAGGGGTGCTGTGGGGACTGGGGCTGTTCTCCACGGTGTTTTCGGGTCTTTTGTCCATTCAGCAGATGGTGGCCGCCGCCGCGGATTCCCTTGGGGGACGGGTGATCCGCTTCTCCCTGTCGGGGATGGTGCCCGTGGTGGGAGGATTGCTCAGCGAGGCGTACAGCACCGTGGTGGGGTGCGCGGGACTGTTGCGGACCACCGTGGGCGCCTTCGGCCTGCTCGCGGTGGTGCTCATCGTGGCGCCGCCCCTTGTGCGATGTGTCTGCTGGCAGGTGGCGCTGTCTCTGGGAGGCGGCGCGGCGGAGCTCTTTGACCTTAAACCCCTCTCCAAGGTGTGCCGCACCGCTGTGGGAGCGGTGCAGGTGTTGGAGGCGGTGCTGGCGGCCTACGGACTGATGATGATCATCGCCACCGCGGCGGTGGCATCGGCGGCGGGGAGGTGAGGGGATGGAGAGCCTTCGTCAGTGGGCGGTGGCCCTGTGCGTCACCGCCGTGGTGGGCACCTTGCTCCGCTTTTGCTTCCCCGACACCACCGTGGGTCGGCAGGGCAAACTCCTGCTTTCCTGCTTGTTCCTTTGCGTGTTGCTCACCCCGCTTTCTACGTGGAAACTGGGTGTAAAGATTTCGGACTTTACAGTTGATGAACCCATTGATTCTGCGGGTTTGGAAGCACAGATGCAGGCACAACTGGAACGGCAGGTGAGCGAGTCGCTGACCGCCATGGTGAACCAGAGTTTGGCCACTTACGGCTGGTCGGCGAAAAAAGTAACGGCAAAAATGGATATTCGGGAGGACGGGAGCATAGATATGGGACAGATCGTTGTGTATGTGGACGAGGACACCGCCGTGCGGTCGGTGGCCGTCCGTCAGGTGGCGGAGAAACGGCTGGGTACGGTGGTGACGGTGGCGGTATGGGAGGAGTAAAGGTGAAGGAGACGGCAAAACGGCTCACCGCCACCCTGCGGGGATGGATGCAGGGACAGCGCGTTAGCTTGTGGCTGTGCGTGGGGGTGGTGGGCATCGCCCTCATTGCTTTGTCTGAGTGGCGTCCCCGCGACCGCGCCGCCGAGACCCTGACCCCCACCGCCACCGCCGCGCAGGTGGAGGCGGCGCTGGAAGAGCGCATTGAGAGTCTGCTGCGCGCCGTGGAGGGGGTGGGGGACTGTCGGGTGATGGTCACCTTGGAGAGCGAGAGCCGCGCGGTGTATGCGGCGGACACGGTCTCCGACGGGGACAGCCTCACCGAGAACGTGCTCACCGTCACCACCGACACGGGACCGGTGGGGCTGCTGCTCACCCGTGTGTGCCCCACGGTCAAGGGGGTGGCGGTGGTGTGCCGCGGCGGCGGTGATCCCGCGGTGCGTGAGCGGGTGGTGCAGGTGGTATCCACCGCCTTTCATATTTCCGACCGCCGTGTGTGTGTGGTCAAGCAAGACTGAGGGAGGACATAGTGATGAAACAGTTTTTCAAGAAAAAGCAATGGATGATGGTGGCGCTGGTGCTGGCTATGGGGGCGGCGGTGTATCTGAATTACTACCTTTTGGAGGAGCCGTCTCTGTCCACCGGTGCCCCGTCCGAGGAGGTGTCCGACACCGAGTCGGACGCCCATCTGGGGGATGCCACCTTCGTGGGCACAGGGGTCAGCGACCCTGACAAGTCGGAGGAGAGCGATGTCTCCGCCACCTATTTTGATCAGGCGCGGGAGAACCGTATGACCGCCCGGGAGGAGGCGCTGAGCATCATTCAGGAGGTGCTGGATAATGCCCAAGCCTCGGTGCAGGATAAGACAGAGGCATCCGCCCGCGCCACCGCTATCGCGGAGAATGTGTTGCAGGAGAGCCACATCGAGAGCCTCATCGCCGCCAAGGGCTTTGCGGACAGCGTGGTGTATATCGACGGGGAGCGGTGCAGCGTGGTGGTGCAGGCCAAGGAGCTGCAACCGCAGGAGAGCCTGCAAATACTGGAGATCGTGGTCTCCCAGTCGGCGGTGGCGGCGGATCAGGTGCAGATTATGGCCGCCAATGAATAATTTTTGCATTTTTACAAGAAAAACCGTTGCTTATTTCTAACTTTGTGTTATAATAGTAAATAATAAAGCAGAAAGCGGTCTTGCGACCGCCCTGTGTTTCATTACTAATCACGTTATTTCTTGTATGACATAAAGGAGGAAGAGCAATGGATGCCAATGAGTTCAAGACCGTTTCGGGCAGTTGCATTATTTCGGAGGAAGTGATCGCCTCCATCGCCGGTACCGCGGCGCTGGAGACCGAGGGCGTGGCGGCGCTTGCCAACCGCGCCAACGATATTCGGGGCATCATCGGTCAGCCCACCGCCGCCCGTGCGGTGCGGGTGCTGAACACCGAGAACGACACGGTGCTGGATGTGTACGTGACCCTTAAACATGGCGCGCGCATTCAGGAGACGGCGCTGGCCTTGCAGCAGAATGTGAAGCTGGCGGTCCAGTCCATGACCGGCAAGCCGGTGACCCGCATCAATGTCCATGTAGAGGGCATGGTGGAGGAAAAAGGCGAATAAGCACAGCAGGCCCTCTCATCGGAGGGCCTTCTTGTTATGTTGGGCTGTATAATTATACGACACGAAAAAGGTTTTGAGGTGTAAGTTATGTCCAGAAGAAAATCCCGTGAGCAGGCTTTCGCTCTGCTGTTTGAGAAGTCCTTTAACGACGCCCCCGTGATGGAGCTGGCTCAGGGGGCGCAGGATGCCCGCGAGTGCATCATTGAGCCCTTTGCCTTATCCTTGGCGCAGGGTGCCGAGGAGAAGCTGGCAGAGTTGGATGCCCGCATCGATACCCACTCCCACAAGTGGAGTCGGGAGCGGATCTCCCGCGTCTCCTTGGCGGTGCTGCGGCTGGCCATCTACGAGATGCTGTTTGAGGACAGCGTCCCCGTGAGTGTGGCCATCAACGAGGCGGTGGAGCTGGCCAAACGGTACGGCGGCGAGGAGGATTCCTCCTTCGTCAACGGTATTCTGGGCAGTATTTCCCGAGAGTCGGAATGAGCGGCTACTTAGGGCTGGACACCAGCAACTATACCACCTCCGCCGCCTACTGGGCGGCAGGGGCGGACAAGCCCGTGCAGGCAAAGCAGCTGCTGCCGGTGGCGCAGGGGCAGATGGGTCTGCGTCAGAGCGACGCGGTGTTTCACCACACCCGTCAGCTCCCCGACGTGATGGAGCGTCTGCGGGAGCCGCTGAGCGGCGGCGTGCGCGCCGTAGCGGCCTCCGACCGCCCCCAACAGACCGAGGGGTCCTATATGCCCTGCTTTTTGGTGGGTGCGGGCGCGGCCCGACAGCTGGGCGCGGCGCTGGGCGTGCCGGTGCATTTCTTCACCCATCAGCAGGGACACGTGATGGCGGCGTTGACCGGTGCGGACTGTCTGCATCTGCGGCGTGCGCCGTTTTTGGCTTTTCACGTGTCCGGCGGCACCACCGATGCCTTGTTGGTGAAGCCGGACGAGGACGGTATCATCCGCTGTCAGGTGGTGGGGCATTCGCTGGATCTCAAGGCGGGTCAGCTGATCGATCGGGTCGGTGGGATGCTGGGACTGCCTTTCCCCGCGGGCCCGTCGCTGGAACAACTGGCGGCAGGGGCGCAGGGGACCTACAAGGTGCGTCCCGTCCTACGAGGGAGCGACTGTCATCTGTCGGGGGTGGAGAACCAGTGTCGGGATCGACTGGCACAGGGGCAGCCTCCTGCCGAGGTGGCCCGCTTCTGTTTAGAGAGTGTGGCGGCGGCATTGGAGGGGATGACCGAGTCCCTCTTGTCCCGCTACGGAGAGATGCCGCTTGTCTATGCAGGCGGCGTGATGTCCAACAGTAGGATCCGTGAGCGCTTTACCGCCCGCTACGGCGGTCATTTTGCCCCGCCGGTGTATGCGGCGGATAATGCGGCCGGCATTGCGTGTCTGTGCCGTATCAAGGAGGAGGAGAAGGGATGAAGGTCATCTCAGTGGGTCAGCTCAACCGCTACGTCAAGTCGCTGTTAGAGAGCGATGCCAATCTGGCGGCGGTGTATATTCGCGGCGAGATCTCCAATTTCACCCATCACTATAAATCCGGTCACCTCTATCTGTCCCTCAAAGACGATACCGCCGCCGTCAAGGCGGTGATGTTCAAGGGGCACGCGTCCAAGCTGGCCTTTCGCCCCGAGGACGGGATGCGGGTCATCGTCCGTGCCCGTGTGTCCTTGTATGAGGCCACCGGCTCCTTCCAGATCTACATTGAGGAGATGCAGCCGGATGGAGTGGGCGCCTTGCAGGTGGCCTTTGAACAACTGAAAAAGAAACTGGCGGCGGAGGGTCTCTTTGACGAAGGGCGCAAGCGCCCCCTGCCGCCCTATCCCCGTCGGGTGGGGGTCATCACGTCCCCCACGGGCGCGGCGGTGCGGGATATTCTCAACGTGCTGGGTCGCCGCTACCCATTGGCGCAGGTGGTGTTCTGCCCCGTGCTGGTGCAGGGGGAGGGGGCAGCGCCCTCCATCGTGGACGCTATCGCGCGCTTCAATGCCGCGGCGGCGGCGGACGTGCTCATCGTGGGGCGCGGCGGCGGCTCTATCGAGGATCTGTGGGCCTTTAATGAGGAGTCGGTGGCGCGGGCGGTGGCGGCCTCCGCCATCCCCGTCATCTCCGCCGTAGGACACGAGACCGATTTCACCATCTGCGACTTTGTGGCGGATCTCCGCGCCCCCACCCCTTCGGCGGCGGCGGAATTGGCGGTGCCCGACCGTCAGCGATTGCTGGCGGCGGTGGACTCCCTGTCCACCCGTCTGCACAACGGGGTGCGCACCCGTCTGGAACAGAGCACGGTGCGGCTGGAACAAATTCGAAGCAAGCGCTGTCTCACCACCCCTCAGTACGTGACCGAGGAGCAGGGGATGCGGCTGGATCACCTGACCCACCGCTTCGCTTCGGCGGCACGGCATCCCTTGGGTGCAGCAGACCGTCGGTTGGCGGCGGCGGCCTCCAAATTGGATGCCCTCAGCCCGCTTAAAGTGCTGGGGCGGGGCTATGCCATCGGCTACGGCGCCGACGGCGGGGTTTTACACAGTGTACACGGCGTGGCGGTGGGGGATGCCCTGCGCCTGCGCCTTTCCGACGGCACGGTGGCGTGCCGAGTGACCGAGATCGAGGAGGTATAACCATGACTGAAATGACCTTTGAGCAGGCGATGGCTCGTCTGGAACAGATCGTGACCACGTTGGAGAGCGGACGATGCCCCTTGGACGACTCCCTCAAACTATTTGAAGAGGGCACCGCCCTGACCGCCTATTGCTCCAAACAGCTGAAAGCGGCGGAGCAGAAGATCCTCAAACTCACCGCCGTGGAGCAGGGGGAGACCGAGGAGGTTCTTTCCGACCGTCAGGGTGAGGATATGGGAGAAGAGTTATCCCTTTGAGAGTGAGGAGAAACTATGTCGGACGCGTTATATACGGATCGGTTGCAGGCTCACTGCGACGGATTTGAGGCGGCTCTGCCCGCCTATATGCCAAAGACGGGCGGCTTGCAGACGGTGGTGGCGGAGGCGATGGCCTATGCCTGTGCCGGCGGCGGCAAGCGCATCCGCCCCGTGTTGGTGATGGAGTTCTGCCGTGTGTGCGGCGGAGACCCTGCGGCGGCACTGCCCTTTGCGGCGGCCATCGAGATGATCCATTCCTATTCCTTGGTACACGACGACCTACCCTGTATGGACGACAGTCTGTGGCGGCGGGGCCGCCCCTCCACCCACGCGGTGTATGGGGAGACCATGGCGCTGTTGGCGGGGGACGGACTGCTGAATCTGGCCTTTGAGACCATGTTGCGTGAGCGCACGCTACCCGCCGAGCGGGTGCTGGGCGCTGCCTCGGCACTGGCGGATGCCGCCGGCATCGAGGGGATGGTGGGCGGACAGGTCATCGACCTGCACAGCGAGGGCAAGACCATCGATCTGTCCACCTTAGAAGCTCTGCAACGGGGCAAGACCGCGGCACTGCTGACGGCGGCCTGCGTGATGGGCGCCCGCTTGGCGGGTGCCGATGCACAGCAGGAGGAGGCTGCCCGCCGCTTTGGCGAGGAGCTGGGGCTGTGCTTCCAGATTGTGGACGATATTCTGGACGTGACCGCCACCGCCGAGCAGTTAGGCAAACCCGTGGGCAGTGACGCGGAGAATGAGAAGGTAACCTACGTATCCTTGCTTGGCTTGGATGCGGCGAAGGAATTGGCGCAGCGGCGCACCGAGGCGGCTTTGTCCGCTCTGGCGGTGTTCGGCGCCGAGGCAGACGCTCTGCGTCGACTGGCGCGGGCGCTGTTGACACGGGATCACTAACCGAAGAAGGTGAAGGGATGAAACGCTTGGAAGAGATTCATTCTCCCAAGGACATTAAGAATATGACCCTGCCCGAACTCCGAGCGCTGTGCGCTCAGTTGCGGCAAAAGATGATCGACACGGTGTCCCGCACCGGCGGTCACCTGTCCTCCAATCTGGGCACGGTGGAATTAACGGTGGCGTTGCATCGGGTGTTCACCACCCCCAAGGATGCCATCGTGTGGGACGTGGGTCACCAGTGCTATACGCATAAACTGCTCACCGATCGGTACGAGCGGTTCGATACCCTGCGCCAGCAGGGGGGCATCTCGGGATTTCCCAATCCCGCCGAGAGCGAGCACGATGCCTTCGTGGCGGGGCACAGCAGTACCTCCGTGTCGGTGGCCAACGGCATCGCTAAGGCAAAGGCGCTGACCGGCGACGACGGCTACACCGTGGCGGTTATCGGAGACGGCGCTCTTACCGGCGGACTGGCTTATGAAGGCCTGAGCAACGCGGGCCGCAGTGAGGACAAACTACTGGTGATCCTCAACGACAATAAAATGTCCATCAGCCGCAACGTGGGCTTCGTGGCGCGGTATCTGACTCACCAGCGCAGTCGGCTGAAATACGTGCGGGGCAAACAGAAACTCAATAAACTGCTCAATCACACCCCCGTGATCGGTCGCCCCCTCTTGTCCCTGCTGCAACGGGCGAAAAAGAAGGTACGCCGCACGGTGCTGTCCAACACCTCTTTCTTTGAGGAGATGGGATTTCACTATCTGGGTCCCGTGGACGGTCACGACTTAGAGGATCTCACCGAGGCGATGTACACCGCCAAGAGCATCGGTCGTCCTGTCCTTCTGCACGTGGACACGGTCAAGGGCAAGGGCAGCCACTATGCGGAGCAGAAGCCGGATACCTATCACGGCATCTCCGCCTTTGACCCCGACACGGGCAAGCCTCACAGCGGCGGCGAGAGCTTTTCGGGGCATTTCGGGCATACCCTGTGCCGCTTGGCTCAGGAGGACAGCCGCATCGTGGCGGTAACCGCCGCCATGATCAAGGGCACCTGCTTGGAGGAGTTTGCCGCCGCCCATCCCACTCGCTTCTTTGATGCGGGCATTGCGGAGGAGCACGCGGTGACCTTTTCGGCGGGTATGGCCAGCGGCGGTCTGCTGCCGGTGTTTGCGGTGTATTCCACCTTCCTGCAACGCAGCTACGATCAGCTCATCAACGATACATCGCTGATGAATCATCATATTGTGCTGGCCATTGACCGCGCCGGCGTGGTGCCGGACGACGGCGAGACCCATCAGGGCAACTACGACGTGGCGATGCTGGCCACCATTCCCAATACCACTCTCTTTGCTCCTGCCACCTACAAGGAGTTGGAGCTCCATCTGCGGCAGGCGCTGTACGATACCGACGGCATTGCCGCGGTGCGCTACCCCAAGGGGGAGCAGTCGGTGCTGCTGTCGGATTACGAGCCCACCTATCAGCCCTATGAGTGGGACGAGGACGGGGCCAAGGACTTGCTGCTGGTGACCTACGGGCGCCCCTTCGGTGAGGTGCGGGATCTGTGCCGCCGCCGTCGGGAGTGTGGACAAGCCACCTCGGTGCTGAAACTCAATCGGGTGCTCCCCTTGGAGGACGAGGTGGTGACCATCGCCCGCGACTACCGCTGTGTGCTGGTGTTTGAAGAGGCGCGGGGCGGCATCGGGGACCAACTGGGTCGCCGTCTGTTGGAGAGCGGTTTCGGCGGTCGCTACGGGGTACGCTCCATTGAGGAGACCATCGGCGCCTGCACCACCTTGCAGGGCTTGCGACAGGTGGGGCTGGATGCCGGCGGCATCCGTCAGTTTGTGGACTGCCACATGGAGGACCTGTGATGGAGAAAAGCGGAGAGCGGCTGGACGCCTTTTTGGTGTCCGCCGGTTATGCCTCGGGTCGGGAGAAGGCCAAGGAGCTCATCGCCGACGGCTACGTCTCCGTAGGGGGACGGGTGGTTACCAAGGCCTCCCATCGGGTCACTGATCCCGACGGGGTGGTGTGCCGTGCCCCTTCGCCCCGTTACGTGGGGCGGGGCGGCTATAAATTGGAGCGGGCGCTATCTGCCGCCCACCTGACCCTTGCGGGGCTCACCGCTATGGACGTGGGCGCTTCCACGGGCGGTTTCACCGACTGTATGTTGCAGGAGGGGGCGGCGCGGGTCTATGCGGTGGACGTGGGACGGGATCAACTGCATCCCCGTCTGCGTCAGGATCCCCGCGTCACGGTGCTGGAAGGCACCGACATCCGCAGTGAGGAACTGGCGCGCACCGTGGCGGCAGGGAGCGTGGATGTGTGCAGTGTGGACGTGAGCTTTGTGTCTCTGTCCCACATATTGCCCGCCGTGATGCCGTATCTCAGCCATGAGGCTGTCTTGGTGTGCCTTATCAAGCCCCAGTTTGAGGCGGGTAAGTCCGCCGTGGGCAAGCACGGCGTGGTGAAGGATAAAAAGGCTCACGTCCGTGTGCTGGGTGCCCAGTTGGCGCTGTTTGCCGATCTGGCACTCACCCCCGTGTGGATGGGGCATTCTCCCATCACCGGCGGGGAAGGAAACATTGAATATCTGGCGGTATTGCGCCGGGGCGGCGGGGCGCCCCTTGTGGACCCTACGGCGCTGGTGCAGGCTGCTTTTGACGAATTGGGTTAGGGCTTCATTGCTCACCCTAGGGAGTGTGTAGTATGACTGTCACTGTCATCCCGAATCTGAATAAACCTCAAAATGAAGCGCTGTATCAGGGGGTATGCGCCCGCCTGACGGCTCTGGGCGCCACGGTGCGCCCCGTGACGGCGGCGCAGGGACTTCCCACCGCCCGCGACCTGACCGAGGCGTTGCGGGGCAGCGATGCCGCCGTGGCCATCGGCGGTGACGGCACCATTATGCACGTGGCGAAAGCGGCGGCGCAGACCTCCTGCCCCGTGCTGGGCATCAACGGCGGTCGGCTGGGCTTCTTAGCGGGTGCCGAGCCGGAGGAGCTGGACTGCCTGCGGGCCCTGCTGAGCGGTGACTACACCGTGGAGGAGCGGGACCTCTTGGAGGTCACGGTACATACCGAGGATGGGCAGACCGCCTGCCTTGCTATGAATGAGGCGGTGCTGGCGCGGGGCAGTATGTCCCGTCTGGTGGATATCGCCGTCACCGCCGACGGCCGAGCACTGATGACCTGCCGCGGGGACGGCATCATCGTGGCTACTCCCACGGGTTCCACCGCCTATTCGCTGTCGGCGGGAGGACCGGTCATCGACCCTGCGGTGGAGTGCTTATTGCTCACCCCCGTGTGTCCCCATTCGCTGGATTCCCGTTCCCGTGTACTTCCGATGGGGATCACCCTCACCTTGCGGGCCACTGCCGCCGAGGGGGATACCGCCTTTGTCACGGTGGACGGCGAGGAGAATATCCCCGTGCCCGAGGACGGCTTGGTGACGGTGCGTCGCGCCGCTTTGCGAGCAAGACTAGTCCGCCTGACCGACGGCACCTTTTACGACGAATTGCAAC
>JAZOWI010000032.1:0-27286 GCA_045659145.1 Acutalibacteraceae bacterium
CTGGGTCTATCTGGGCTCTGACGGCGCCATGGCTACCGACAAGTGGGTCAAGGACAGCGTGGGTTGGTGCTACGTGGGCGACGACGGCTACGCGGTTACCAACTGCTGGAAGAAGGATTCCAAGGGCTGGTGCTATCTGGATAAGAACGGTCGTATGGTATACGACACGTGGGTAGGCAGCTACTACGTGGACGCCAACGGTTATTGGGTTGAATAAACAGTAAAAAGGACCGATACGGGATTTCCCGTATCGGTCCTTTTCTGTGTGTATTTATTTCACGGTGATCGTGTAGTTGACCCGATGGACGGCGCCGCCGTCCAAGTGGATCATATCCGCCTTCTGTTCCAGATCCTCCCAGTGATTTTCCGCGGAGGGGCCCATGGTCCACGGCTCAATGCAGACAAAGGGAGCCTCGGTCTTGGGGCAGTGCCAGAATCCCACATAGGGATAATCGGAATAGGCCACGTGGAGACTGTGCTCGCTTATGGTACTGCGCAGGGTCACACCTTTGGCGGCATCCTTGACAAAGATGGCATCCTCGTCAAAGAGGCTGTGGCGCAGCGGCAGACGGCAGCCTTCTTCCAGTGTCAGCGCCTTCATCTTGCCGGTGAAGAAGCAGTTCTCCGCCAACTCAAAGGCCAAGGGCTGACACACCTCGTCAAACTCCAACACATAATCGTCGAAAGTCTCGCCCTCGGTCAAGGGCACGTTGAAGCCGGGGTGACCGCCCACGGCAAAGGGCATATTCTCTTCGCCTTTATTGTGGACGATGGTGGTGACCGACAGACGGTCCTCCGACAGGGCATAGGTCATCTCCACCGCAAAGGGGAAGGGGTAGGCGGCCAGTGTTTCCTCGTTGGAGGTGAGTTGCAGGGTCAGGCTGTCCGCCTTCTGGTGCAGCACGCTCCACTCCATATTGCGGGCGAAGCCGTGGGAACCTAATTCGTAACGCTTGCCCCGATAGGTATAACCGCCGCCGGCCAAGCGACCGCACACGGGGAACAGGTTGCTGGCGCGGCGGGCCCAATAGGCGTTGTCCCCCTGCCACAGATATTCCACATCCTTGTCGGTGCGGCGGATGGACTGTAATTCCGCGCCCAGACTGCTCACCTTCACCCGCAGGGTATCATTTTCCAATATATACATCATAGATAGGATCACTCCTTGTTTGATTTCGGCATCACTTATTTTGCAGTATACCATAGTTTGCCGCATCTGGCAAGGGGTTATGCCCAGAAAGGACTTGACAATTGCCGATGCGAATGGTACACTTAACTCAAAGTGTTGATGGGGACGGCTTGCGATGTGTGGATGCAGAGAGCGCTCGGTTGGTGCGAGAGCGTGATGCCGCCGCAAAAGGCCCACCACCCCGGAGCGTGCGCTGACATAAGGCGCGACGGCTGACCCCGTTATCGGTCGCACAAGCGCTGTCTTAGGACGGCGGAAATTGGGTGGAACCACGTAGCTGATGCTTCGTCCCTTTGTTGGGATGGAGCTTTTTTATTTTTGGATTGGAGGCATAGACTATGTTGAACATTACCCTGCCCGGCGGCGTGATCCGTGAGGTGGAAGAGGACACCACGTTGGATGCTCTCTGTCGGGATATTTCTATGGGCCTGTACCGTAACGCCTGCTGCGCGTATGTTAACGGCAAGGTGGCGGATCTGCGGGATACCCTCACCGTCGACTGCGAGGTGGCGATCCTCACCTTTGACGACCCTGACGGTCGCCGTGCCTATTGGCACACCCTCTCCCACGTGATGGCGCAGGCGGTCAAGCGCCTGTATCCCGCCGTGAAATTGGCCATCGGCCCTTCCATTGACGAGGGCTTCTACTACGACTTCGACGCGGACTTCTCCATCACTCCTGAGGTGTTGGAGTCCATCGAGGGCGAGATGAAGAAGATCATCAAAGAGGGCATCGAGATCACCCGTTTCACTCTGCCCCGCGCTGAGGCGTTGGAGAAAATGGCGGACGAGCCCTACAAGGTGGAACTGATCAACGACCTGCCCACCGACGCGGAGATCTCTTTCTATACACAGGGAGATTTCACCGACCTGTGCGCCGGTCCTCATCTGACCGACACCGGTCGCCTGAAGGCGGTGAAACTGCTCTCCGCCACCGGTGCCTACTGGCGGGGCGATTCCAGCCGTAAGATGCTCACCCGTATCTACGGCATCGGCTTTCCCAAGGCCAGCCAATTGGAGGAGCACTTGACCCGTTTGGAGGAGGCCAAGAAGCGGGACCACAATAAGTTGGGACGCGAGCTGGAACTGTTCTCCACCGTGGATGTGATCGGTCAGGGTCTGCCCATCCTGCTGCCTAAGGGCGCCCGTATGATCCAGCTAATGCAGCGCTGGATCGAGGACGAGGAGCAGAAGCGGGGATACCTGCTGACCAAGACCCCCTTGATGGCCAAGCGAGAGCTCTTTAAGATCTCCGGTCACTGGGACCACTATCGCGATGGTATGTTCATTATGGGCGATCCCGACGACGAGGAGAAGGAATGCTTCGCTCTGCGTCCCATGACCTGCCCCTTCCAGTATCAGGCCTACCTCAATCGCGCCCGTTCCTACCGTGACCTGCCCATGCGACTGGGCGAGACCTCTACCTTGTTCCGTAACGAAGACTCCGGTGAGATGCACGGCCTGATCCGTGTGCGCCAGTTCACCATCTCCGAGGGTCATCTGGTGCTTCGTCCCGCTCAGTTGGAGGAGGAGTTCAAAGGCTGTCTGGAACTGGCTAAGTATGTGCTGGACACCGTGGGTATGTTGGAGAACTGCACCTTCCGCTTCTCCCAGTGGGATCCCGAGAACCCCAAGAACAAGTACGAGGGTACCGCCGAGCAGTGGAACGAAGCCCAGGATGTAATGAAGAAGATTCTGGACAATCTGGGCGTGGAGTATTCCATCGGCATCGATGAGGCGGCCTTCTACGGTCCCAAGCTGGACATTCAGTACAAGAACGTGTTTGGTAAAGAGGACACCATCGTTACCATTCAGATCGATATGCTGCTGGCGGAGAAGTTCGGTATGGAATATACCGATGCCGACGGTCAGAAGAAGACCCCCTACATCATTCACCGCACCTCGATGGGTGGCTACGAGCGTACGCTGGCTTACCTGATCGAGCGGTTTGCGGGCGCCTTCCCCCTGTGGCTGGCTCCTGAACAGGTGATGGTGCTGCCGGTCACCGATCGGGCCCACGAGTATGCCCGTGAATTGGAGGCAAAGTTGAAGGCGGCAAATATCCGTGCCGAGGGCGACTATCGCTCCGAGAAGCTGGGCTACAAGATCCGCGAGGCCCAGATGAAGAAGATCCCCTATATGCTGGTGGTGGGCGATCGGGATATGGAGAATGGTACCGTGTCGGTCCGTACCCGTGGCGGTGAGGACTTGGGCGCTATGACTGCCGACGAGTTCATCGCTAAGGCGCTGGTGGAGATCGCCACCAAGAAGAGAGACTAAGGTGTAATGAAAAAGGAACCCGAACACAAAACGTTTTACGTTGGTGTTCGGGTTCCATTTTTGCTCATTTTACAGCCAACCGAGCGCCACGCACAGCAGTACCACCGCGCCCAGAGCGATGCGATACCAGCCGAAGGGCTTAAAGTCGTGCTTTTTGATAAAGGCCATCAGGCCACGGATCACCACCAGAGACACCACGAAGGACACCACCGTGGCGGTGGCGAGGATCAGCCATTGCCACAGATTGAAGGAGTAGCCGTCCAACAGGAAGTACTTAACCACCTTCAGTCCGCTGGCGCCCAGCATCACGGGGATCGCCATAAAGAAGGAGAACTCCGCCGCGACCGTGCGGGAGGTGCCCAGCAGGGATGCCCCCAAAATGGTGGAGCCGGAGCGGGAGGTGCCGGGGATGAGCGCCAACATCTGGAAGGCGCCGATGCCGAAGGCGTGCTTGTAGTCAAGCTCCTCCAAGGTGTTCACCGCCGTCTTGCGGTTTTTACGACTCTCCATCACGATGAAGGCGATACCGTACAGGATCAGGGCGGTGGCGATGACCAGAGGCACCGACAGCACCGTGTCGATCAGGTCATCCAGAATCAGACCGGCGATGGCCGCGGGGATGCTGGCGACCAGCACCTTGCTCCACAGCACCCAGGTGCCCTTTTTCTCGCTCTCCGTCTTCTTGGAGGAGAAGGGGTTGAGCTTGTGAAAGTACAGCACCACCACTGCCATAATGGAGCCCAACTGGATGATGACCTTGAACACGTCAAAGAAATCCTCACCCAGAACGGTCTGCATGGGCCACACAGCATCCAACAGCAGAATGTGACCGGTACTGCTCACCGGCAACCACTCGGTGATACCCTGCACAATGCCCTGCGCCACCGCATACAGCAATGCGATCCAAAGCATTACAGACACTCCTTATTACAGATCCAGCTCATTGAGCAGATCGCGCAGCAGAATGACCTCGTCCGCGGACACGGTGATGCCCTTGCCCATCTTGGTGCGGTCGGGGGCCCAGTCACGGATGTCGTACTTGGGGGCGCGGTCGTTCCAGCTGATGAGGTTCAGCTCTTTGGTCCAGCCGGTGGGGGACTGGGACAGGACGCCGCATTCTTTCACAATTTCATACTTCAGTTCAGCCATAGTTCATACACTCCTAAATAATAATTTGGTTACTTACTAAAAAGAGGATCCTACCTCTTTAATTACGGGTCAGCCAGTCCTCTAAGCGGTCTAAAAAGCTCCGCTTACGGACCGGTGTGTGGGCTTGACTACCGCTCTTATTCCCTTGCCGTGGGGGCTCTGTGACGGTGGGCGGAGGCGTCCACTCGGTGGCTACCTCGGTCTGCGGCACAGGCTCGGGGGTCACAGCAGGGGGGAGCGGGTCATCGAAAAAAGTAGCGATCCCGCGGGGGGGAGGGCTCACGGGTCTGTCCCAGCCAATCACCGAAGGCGGAGGACAAACGGCTGTCGCTGTCGCTCTTGCAACGGCGCAGGGCCTGACGGCGCTGATCCACGCTGCCCTGCAACTCGCCCAACTGGGCTAAGACACCGGCCAGTACCGCCTGCACGCTGTCCAGCGTTTCGTCAGCCTGACGGTTGGCCTGATCCAGGAAGGGACGGACGATATTGTCGATGTGCTGTTGGGCGGATTCGGCATCGCCCAGCACCTTTTCGTAGCGGTCCACCTTCTTCTGCAAGGCGGCCAGCTGCTCGCTCTGGCGCTGGATGTGCTGATGACGGTCCTGCAACTGTCCGCGCATCCGATCGCATTCCGCAGCCTGCTGACGGGCATCCGCCACGGCGGCGATGGCCTCATCCCGCTCGGCGGCAGTGTCGGCTACCTGCTGCTCCAACTGCGCGATGCGGCACCGTGCCTGTTCCAACTGGGCGGTCAGGTCGGCCAGAGCCGCCTGACTCTCTGCCAGCTCGGCGGCGGCGCGGTAAACCTGCTCCTGTGTTTCTGCCAGCTGGGTTTCGGCTACTTGCGCACGGCGCTGTGCCTCAGCGGACTGGGCATCCGCCTGCTTGGCGGCGGCGGCAGCCTGCTCCTGCTCCTGCACGGCGGCCTGAGTCTGCTGCTCCAATTGGACACGCTCCTCGTTCCAGGCGGCGGTTACGTCGTCTATGTATTGCAGGACATCCTGCTTATGAAAGCCTCTCATGGCGATGCGGAATAATCCGTTCTGAGCCATATGGTCACAACCTCTCTGGGTGAAAAATAAGTAGGAAAACACCATTTTCCCTATACTTATTTTCATCATACCATATATATATGAAAAATGCAAAGCAAATCCGCAGAAAAAAGCAAAAAAATATAAAAGAAAAGACTCCCGCAGTGACGGGAGCCTTTTCGTATCGGTTGAGTGAGCCTGTAAGCCGAGTTCTGTCGTGAACAGCCATCTATCTAGGCCGCCTGTTGCCAGACGGCTCAAGCCGCCCGTCGGAGCACATCGGGCCAATGTATCGCTCCCGTCGGCGTTGCTTCGGATAGGGTTTGCAGGGCCACGTTGTCTCCAACGTGCCGGTGAGCTCTTACCTCGCCTTTCCACCCTTACCTATGAAAACATAGGCGGTATATCTCTGTTGCACTTTCCCTAGGGTCACCCCCGGCGGCCGTTAGCCGTTATCCTGCCCTGTGAAGCTCGGACTTTCCTCACACACGGCGTGTGCGCGGCTGTTCAGCTCACTCGGCTACCAGTGTACCGCAAAAATCGCCGTTTGTCAACTCTTAGGCGCAGATAGCCGCACCCGTCTGTTGACGGCGAGCCGCCGCCTGCTCGAAGGCGGCGCGGCTGGCGGCCACCTCGCGGCGGCGCTGACGGCGCGCCCGCTTGTTACGAGCGCGCACCGCGTCCTGATAGAACAGTACACCGGAGGCGGACAGGATCACCAGTTGCAGCATCACCAGCATCGCAGAGAGCACCGGCGTGAGCAGCAGGTCCAGCTGACCGGCAAAGGCTGCGTCCACCACCGCCGTGGTCAGGGGGACAAAGGCCGCCTGACGGGTCACACCATAGTGTCCCCGCAGCAGCATCCCCACCGAAACCAGCACCAACAGAGCGTCGATCGTATATGTAAACATAGTTATTACCTCCTTATACCGAACAAGTGTTCTATATTCATTATAGCGTTTTTTTCGGGAAAATCAAGAGTTTTTTGCAAAAAATCGAAAAAATGTTCGTTTTTGTTCGCGAACGGGGATGCGGGCGGGTGCGCTCCTTTGCCGTGAGATCAGTATAGCAGACCCATTGGGACATAAAACGGACAATGGTGGGGGCGGTTGTTGATTTTGTTATAAACAAGGGAGAAAACTCTGTGTAATTTCCCAAGTTGCCAATGCTTTTCGATAGGGAGTATAATGAGGTTAGGATGGTAGTTATATAGGATTCACTACATATGTTTCAGAAGACGGAAAGGGTGAGAGGATGAAGAAATGGACGCGGCTTATTTGTGTGTTTCTCTGTGTATTGCTGGTCGGCGGCTGTGCCGCACCGTCCCCCGGTGGGGAGTCCCATCCTCAGTCTGTGACCTTGACGGTCAGCGATGCGGAGACTATCGTAAAAAACAATTTGCCGCAAGTAGGGTATGAACTTTACGTAGAGTTCCAGAGTGAACAAACCATCGAGGATCGCGCATACTATTATTTCCTTGTCTATTCCTTGGGCAGTGAACCGCTTACGGGGGATCAGGGCTCCTATTATCAGCAGTTCACCTACGCTTGGGCCTATGTGGACGCGCTGACCGGCGAGCTGTATAAAATGCCTTCATCGGGTCAGGGCTTACTCCCTTGGTTGGAGCAGTCCCCGGATTCCCTAGATTTCGATTATAAAATCGAGTCCGCTACCGATGTAGTGCTCGCAAACAATACATACGCTCAAAAATGGTACGGCCTTAGCGCATATTTCTTGGGTCGTTTCATAGAGGCCGATTTTGTGTCGGCTCTACGCGATCCAATAAAGGTAAAAGCGGCTGTTAGCGATATTCACAGTGAGTGGGAAGCCTATGCCAAGGAACGCATTAAAAACGAAGAAATATTGATGCAGTGGAAGTATGAAAAATCGTCGGCAGTAGAGGAGACGGTGTCGAAATACACTTACGATCTGTATCGGGCGCACGCTCTGGAAATGTATTTCTTTTGCAGCAATGTGGAGATGGAAGGGCTTGGCACGGCTACGGATATAGATGGTAAGGCTTGGACGTTTCTCACCGTGCTGGATGAGAAAGAAGCGACTATGCAACAGCACGTCTCTTTGGATACGGAATATACACAGGCAATTAACGGGGGCAAATCCAATGCCGATATAGTGCAGATAAAGGAACAGTACGCACGAAAATGGTATGAGCTCAGTGAGCAGTATGTGGATGGCGTTTTGCAGGGGGATTTTGACTCCCGCATCAAGGAAACGGTGGAAACCATCCATAGGGATTGGAAAGCCTATGCGGATAAACGGGTGGACAAAGAACTGATCCGACTGCAAAGTATACACGGCAGTGCCTCCACGGTTAGTGGAGCCATAGCGGGGTTTGAGTACGACTTGTATCGTGCGCACACATTGGAAATGTATCGGCTGTGTGAGATGTTGTCCGTTGATTTCAATAAATAAAGAAGCAAGCAAATAGGAAAGGGTGTTCCCCGTGGGGAACACCCTTTCCTCATAGGCTTTATTGTTTGTTCTCGGCCATTTTCAGCAGAATGTCGTGAAAGGCGGAGGCGTGGCGGCATTCCGACTCGGCGCACCGAGAGAAAAGCTCGGACAGTTCCTTATCCTCTATCTCGCGGGCGTAGAGCTGATAGTCCCGTACCAGTTCCATAGAATTCTGCCACGCCCGCATCACCCGATCCCGTGCGGAAATATGAATGGGTTCGTGTACCTGCATATAAATCACTCCTTTTGCAGATAGTATGCGCAAAAAGGAAACAAAAAAACCGACCCTGATACAGGGTCGGTTTTTTAAAAAATCCTTGAAAATTACTCCTCTACGGGAGCCTCCACAGCTTCCTCAGCGGGAGCGGTCTCCTCAGCGGGAGCCTCCTCCACGGGGGTCTCCTCGGCGGGAGCTTCGGGCTCCAGCAGGGCGCGGATGGACAGGCTGATGCGCTTGCGGTCATAGTCCACAGCGGTGATCTTGGCCTGGATCTCCTGACCCACCTGCAGCTCATCCTGAGGCTTCTCCACACGGTGGTTGGCGATCTGGCTGATGTGCACCAGACCGTCGATGCCGGGCAGGATCTGCGCGAAGGCGCCGAAGGTGGTCATACCCACCACCTTAGCGGTGACGATGGAATCCACGGGATACTGAGCCTTGAAGATCTCCCAAGGATTGTCCTCGGTCTTGCGATAGCCCAGAGAGATCTTGCGCTTCTCGGGATCCAGCGCCTTGATGAAGACGGTGACGGTGTCGCCCACGTTCATCACCTCAGAGGGATGCTTGATGCGGCTCCAGGACATCTCGGAGATGTGGACCATACCGTCCACACCGCCCAGATCCACGAAGGCGCCGTAGTTGGTCAGGCTCTTCACCGCGCCGGTGTACTCCTGACCCACCTCAGCCTGAGCCCAGAAGGCATCCTCCTGCTCCTTGCGGGCGGCCTGCGCCACCAGACGGATGGAGCCGACGGCATGACGGCGGCGATCATTGACCTCCAGAATCTTCAGCTGGACGTCCTGACCCTTGAGGGGGCTCAGGTCCTCCATACGACCCACAGAGGCGTGGGAAGCGGGCACGAATACGCGGACACCGTTGGTGACCACCAGCACACCGCCCTTGATGACCTCGGTGACGGTACCATCCAGGATGGCGCCCTCAGCCTCGGCGTCTACGATGATCTGCCAGCCCTTGAGCGCGTCCACGCGCTTCTTGGACAGCATGATGGTGCCTTCCTGATCGTTGGTGCGCATGATGAGCAGCAGCAGCTCGTCGCCCACCTTCACCAGATCGTGGGGATCGGCAGAGGGATCATTGGACAGCTCATCGATCGGAATGTAGCCGGTCTGCTTGCGGCCGATGACTTCGACCTGTACCTCGTTGGGCGCAATGCTGACGACCAGACCGCGGACTTTATCATCAGTCGGATTCTGCAGAGTTGCGTCGACAGCAGCGGCGAACTCTTCAGAGCTCATCTCCTCATAGTTTTTTTCCAGGACTTCGTTGTTGACAATTTCGGACATAGTTGCGTGTACCTCCTTTATAATATCGGCGGGTGTGGATGCTCCGGCGGTCAGACCGACCGTCATACCGGGGGCAAACCGGTCACGAGGCAGCTCGTCCGCGGTCTCGACCCACAGGGTCGGACAGTAGACAGCGCACACGTCACGCAGTTTGGCGGTATTGGAACTCTCCCGTCCACCGACAATCACCATTTGATCGCACTTCTGTGCGAGGGAAACGGCTTCTTCCTGCCGTTTTGCAGTAGCACTGCATATTGTATCAAATATTTTGAGGTTTGTACAGAGTTTTTTTGCTTTTTCTTCACATTTTTTCCAGACATTTTTATTGAAGGTGGTCTGGGCCACCAAAATGCAGGGGTTTTGCGCTGCTTCGGGATGGTCGCAGACCACCTGTTCCAGCTCTTCTTCGGTCTGGAAGCAGTAGGTGGGACCCACGCTGTGCCCGCGGATGCCCAGCACCTCGGGGTGGTCGGGATTACCCGCCACTAATACGGTGGCGCCTTCGGCGGAGTGGGTGGCCACGATGCGATGGATCTTGGCCACAAAGGGGCAGGTGGCGTCACAGCAGCGGATATTCTGCTGCTGTATGGTGGCATAGACGCTCTCAGGCACCCCGTGGGAGCGGATGACCAGCACACTGCCCTCGGGGGTGTCGGCGGGGTCGGTGACGGTGCGTACCCCCCGTGCCGCCAATTCCTCCACCACTTGGGGGTTGTGGATGATGGGGCCCAGAGTGCATACCCGCTCGCCGGCATCCAGCAGTTCCCTTACGCGGTTGACCGCGTTGTTGACGCCGAAACAGAAGCCGGCGCCTTCGGCAAGATGGACAGGCATAATCGACAAACTCCTTTTGTATCAGCCCTCGTTCAGACGGCTGTATACGATCTCTTTCATACGGGCCACCGACTGCTCCAAGGTCTCGCCGCTGGTGTCCACAGGGATGGCATCCTCCGCCTGTTTGAGGGGAGAGATCTCCCGATGGGTGTCGTCGTAGTCCCGCTTGATCATATCGGACAGTACCTCTTCATAGGTGGCGGGGTCGCCCTTCTCCTGCAACTCGTCGAAGCGGCGCTTGGCGCGGGACTCCGCCGAGGCGGTGAGGAAGATCTTGATCTTGGCATCGGGCAGGATGGTGGTGCCGATGTCGCGGCCGTCCATCACCACCGAGTTCCGGGCGGCAATATCCCGCTGGGTGTCCAATAGGAAAGCCCGCACCGCGGGGATAGCGGACACCGCCGAGGCGGCCATGGAGATGGCGGGGGTGCGGATGAAGTCACTCACGTCCTCCCCGTTGACAAAGACCCGCTGTACGCCCTCCACGTAGCGCAGTTCCACTTTGAGTCCGTCCAGTGCCGCCACCACGGCGGCGGTGTCGGCGGTGTCGATGCCCTTTTGGGTGACGAAATAGCCGATGGGGCGGTACAGAGCACCGGTATCCACGTAGATGAGTTCCAGTTCCTTCGCCAGAATCTTGGCGATGGTGCTTTTTCCTGCGCCGGCAGGACCGTCAATGGCAATGGCGTAGTTCATAGTCGTTACTCTCCTTATTGTGTTCATTCTGCGTTGCCCGCCGCCATACCGGTGGAAAACGCGATCTGCAAATTGAAACCGCCTGTGTAGGCGTCCACATCCAGCACTTCTCCGGCAAAAAACAGACCGGAGACCAGCTTGGATTCCATAGTGCGGGCATTGATCTCTTTCACGGACACACCGCCGGCGGTGACGATGGCCTCTGCGATGGGGCGGAATCCCTCCACCGCTACGGGCATAGCCTTGATGCCCTTTACCAGCCGCTGTCGCTCTTCTCGGGTGACGGCATTGCATTTTTTCACGGGTTTGACCTGCACCAGTTCCAGCATCACGGGGATAAGCAGGCGGGGCAGCAATTTGCCCAGCGCATTGGACAGATCCATATTGCTCCGCTCGGCGAAATCCCGCAGGATACGGGCGTCCAGTTGTTCGGGTGTCAGTCCCGGCTTCCAGTCGATCCACAGGGTGTAGCGGCCCGATTCCATCTGCCGCATATGGGCGCTGGCGGACAGCACCATGGGACCGCTGACACCGAAGTGGGTGAACAGCATTTCTCCCAGATCGGAATAGATCACCTTGCCGGTGACGTTGTCCTTTACTTGCAGACCGCAGTTTTTCAGGCTCAGCCCCTGCATATCGGCGCAGAACAGGTCGGGGGAGTTGAGGGCCACCAGACTGGGACGGGGCTCGGTCACCCTGTGTCCCGCCTGACGGGCAAGGGCATAGCCGTCTCCCGTGGAGCCGGTGAGGGGATAGGAACATCCGCCGGTGGCTACGATCACCCGATCCGCCGTCAGGATGGTGCCGTCCTCTAAGCGCACACCGGTGCAGGCGCCGTCGGTGATGACCAGTTCGGTGACCCGTCCTTGCAGGAAGCGGGCACCGCCGCTCTTAGCATAGGTCACCAGCGCGTCTACAATGTCCACCGCCTTGTCGGACACGGGGAAGACTCGATCCCCTCGCTCGGTTTTCAGCGGCACACCCAGTTCTTCAAAGAGGGCCATGGTGTCCTGAGGGGTGAAGGCGTTGAGGGCGCTGTACAGAAAGCGCCCGTTCTCCGGCACGTGGCGGATAAAGGTGTCTATGTGGCAGTTGTTGGTCACATTGCACCGCCCCTTGCCGGTGATCATCACCTTGCGGGCGGGGCGGGGATTGCGCTCTATGACGGTGACGGTGTGGCCCTGCCGTCCCGCGGCGCCCGCCGCCATACATCCGGCGGCACCGCCGCCAACGATCAGGATATTCATAGAGATACGCTCTCCGTTTCTTCCGTCGACTGGTACATACCGTAGTTGTGCCACAGTTGTTCCAGTTCGTCGAGTTTGGTGCGCACCTGATCCATGGTGTGCAAGGATATTGCCACGATGAGAGCATTAATGACGCTCAACGGCGCCACCAAGGAATCGGCTACCGAAGCCATATCGCTGTGGGCGGTGAGCAGTTCGTGGGCGTGAGGAGCGATAGGGGATAGGGCACTGTCGGTCAGGGCGATCACGTGGGCGCCCTTAATGTGGGCAAACTGCAAGGTCTGCACAGATTTCTTGGAATAACGGGGGAAGCTGATGCCGATGACCACGTCCTCGGTGGACAGATCCAGCATTTCCTCGAAGATCTCGCTCTGACTGGCCACGGCGATGCGCCGCGCCCGCCCGCCCAGCAACAGTTGGAGGTAATGGGTCAAAAAGCCTGCCAGATGCTTGCAGCTGCCGGCGCCGAACACGTAGACTTGACGGGCGTTCACAATACGCTCTACTGCCTCGTGAAAGACAGTCTTGTCCAGATTTTCCAGTGTGCGGCGCAGGTTGGATATGTCGCGGGAGATCACCTGCTGCAATACCTCGTCGTCGTTGACGCGGGCGCGGGTCACATCTAACC
This sequence comes from Acutalibacteraceae bacterium, assembly GCA_045659145.1. Classification (GTDB taxonomy): domain Bacteria; phylum Bacillota; class Clostridia; order Oscillospirales; family Acutalibacteraceae; genus UBA5905. The sequence goes on from JAZOWI010000032.1 coordinate 13,053, forward strand.
GCTGCACAATGGTCAGCTTGCTGCGGATGAGCTCCTGCAACGCCTTTTGTAGCTGAGGGTAACCGGCGAACCCCAACTCGGTGGCAAAACGCACCACCGTGGATTCGCTCACCCCCACCTCTTCCCCCAGACGGGCGGCGGTCATAAAGGCCGCCTCGTCGTAGTGCTCGGTGATGAAGGCGGCGATACGCCGCTGTCCTTTGGAGAATTGAGGCGCGTGCGCTTCGATCAGTTCGGTGAGAGTGGTATGCATACTACCTACGCTCCTTGTCCTAAAACTTGCAGATTTACGGGTCTATTATACATTATATAAAAGAAAATTGCAAGATGCAGAAGCACATCTTGCAATTTTTTCTTATTAAAAGTGAAATAACCGCCGCAGATGGGGGCGCAAACGATGGTGATACAGACTGACAAGACCGGTCATACACCGATCATACACCACGAAAAGGAGCACCAAGACCGCAACGGATAAAAGGAGGGTTGCGGTCATAGCCAAAAACGTGGTCCCCTTTTCGAACGTAAAGATTTCCGCAAGAGGTACCCGCGCCAACAGGACGAATCCCACCGTCAAAATAACCGAAAGCAGACCGAGTTTGATACCCCATTCCAACCCGCGGGACAAGTTTTTGCTCTCCACCCATGCTTTAAAGATGGTGTAATGACCGAAGGCGGCCACGTATAGAATCGAGCCGCCGACAGCGGGTATCAGCAAAAAGGCCAACACACTTACCGCCACGTAATGGAGCAGCGCTTTGGCACGCCCGATCTCCACCACCACGGGGATGCCGCACAGACCCGCCGCGGCGGCCAGAGCGACGGTGGTGGGGGGGATAACGGTGGATAGGAACAAAAACACCAGCGCCAAAGCGGTCATAATTCCCGTCAGGGCGAGACGGCCACTGCTTTTCATAGCCATACTTCCCTCCGTCAGCAGCAACGGATGCAGTCGCCGCCCATACACTCACAGCAGCAGTCCGCGCAGTACAGGGTGGTGCACACGTCGCAGGTGTCGCAGGTCTGCCCGTTGGGGTGGGCGGTGTGATAGCCGCCGGTCTGCCGACCTGCCGCCAAACGCTCGTAGGCCTGACGATATTCGTAGTTGTTGGGATCCATCCGACAGGCGGTGGCGAAATGGGTGTAGGCTTCTTCCAGCCATCCCTTGCGGTACAGCACGCTGCCTTTGAGAAAAAACCACTCCGCGTCCCGTGCGTGGGAGGCCACCCCGTCCAGCAGCATCTCCGCGTCCACAATGCGGTTCTGGCTGATCATGCGGCGGATATCCCCGTAGCGGGAGGTGCCGCCGGGGGCGCGATAGCCGCCGTTCTGTCCGGCACCCGCAGAGGAAGCGCCGTCCTTGCGCATCCGCACCACGGCGTCGTAGGCTTCGTTGATCTCCTGCATTTTCTCCTGTGCCAGTTCGGACAGAGGGTTGTCGGTGTAGTTGTCGGGGTGATATTTTCGCGCCAGATTCCGATAGGCGGTCTTTACCTCGTCATCGGTGGCGGTGGGCGCCACGCCCAAGACTTCATAGGGATCTCTCATGGGTTACTTCCTCTCCGGCGATGACCCGCTTTTGTGTGTGGGGCATCCCTTGTTCCAGTATGTTGCTCAGCAGGCCGTCAAAGCGGCGGATGTTCAGCAGTTGATAGGCGGCGGTGCACTCTGCCAGACAGGCATTGAGGGTGAGTAGGGCGTACTCCCGCGCCTCTTTGACCCCCTCGGTATCCCCGCGGGCTAGTTGCCGCAGACCGATATAGGGGTTGTACCGCCCCTGTTCCAGATCGCGGGGCAGGTCGTCCACCGCATCCATCAGGTAGATCCAGCGCCCCAGACAGTAGCCGAAGCGTTCCAGCACCTGCCGTTGTTTCTCGTCCTCGGTCACTGAGGCGGCGAGGGTCTGTAACAACAGCGCAAAAGGCTCGGCCGCCCGATCAATGGAGGCGGTCTCGTCTTGCTCCACCTGCTGCTGCCGCGTCATCATCTCGGCCACGGCGCCGTCGATGGCAGGACGGCGCTCTTTGGCTTTGTTCCGCGCCGCCGCCGCTACGGGCAGAGCGCATAAGGCACCCAGCCGCTTGAAAAAGCCTTCGTCGGCCAGGGTGTCTTTCAGCTTATAATAAGTGAGCAGAGCGCCCACGTCCGCCGCCCGATCAATGGGGGCGGTATGCCCCGCTTTCAGGCACTTTTTCGCGGGGTTGAAGGAGCAACGGGAGGGGCAGAAGGCGGGGGACGCTTCGGTCAGCGCCATCTCCAACAACGCTAAAAAGGTCATATCGTAGCTGAGGGTGAAACGGGACAGCACGCCGTACCGCTTGCCCAGCCGCTTGCACAAGGTGCAGTAGATGCCCTTGTACTGTTCGTATTCCCCCATCGTGACGGTGGGTTTAAATAACCGCACATAGCCGAACATCGCTTCACCTCCCTCATGTGTATCATACCGCACTTTCTCCGTGACAGTATGACGGATTTGTAAACATTAGTTTTCCAGTACCCGTTTCAGGTATTGACCCGTATAACTCTCGGGACAGACAGCGATTTCCTCGGGGGTGCCGCAGGCCACCACGGTGCCGCCCTTGTCGCCTCCCTCGGGACCCAGATCGATGATGTGGTCGGCGGTCTTGATCACGTCCAGATTGTGCTCAATGACGATGACCGTGTTGCCGCTGTCCACCAAACGGCTCAGCACCTCCAGCAGGCGGCTCACGTCCGCCGCGTGGAGACCGGTGGTGGGCTCGTCCAGAATATACACGGTGCGTCCGGTGGCCCGCTTGGACAGTTCCGTGGCCAGCTTGACCCGTTGCGCCTCACCGCCGGACAGGGTGGTGGCGGGCTGTCCGATCTGGATATAGCCCAGTCCCACATCCTGCAAGGTTTGCAGTTTCTTGGCGATCTTGGGGATGGCGGAGAAGAAGGAGACTCCCTCCTCCACCGTCATTTCCAGCACGTCCGCAATGGTCTTGCCCTTGTATTTTACCTCTAAGGTCTCCCGATTGTACCGCTTGCCGCCGCACACCTCGCAGGGAACGAATACGTCGGGGAGAAAGTTCATCTCGATTTTGAGAATACCATCACCCTGACAGGCTTCGCACCGTCCCCCCTTCACATTGAAGGAGAAGCGCCCCGCCGTGTAGCCACGCATTTTGGCATCCGCCGTGGCGGCGTACAGATCGCGGATGTCGTTAAACACCCCCGTATAGGTGGCAGGGTTGGAGCGGGGGGTTCGCCCGATGGGGGACTGGTCGATGTCAATGACCTTGTCTAAATGTTCCAACCCCTCGATGCCCTCGTGCTTGCCGGGGCGGGTCTGGGCGCGGTTGAGATCTCGCGCCAGCCGCTTGTAAAGGATGGCATTGACCAGACTGGATTTACCGCTGCCGGACACGCCGGTGACGCAGTTGAAGGCCCCCAACTTAAAGGACACATCGATGTGTTTCAGATTGTTCTCAGAAGCCCCCAGCAGGGTCAATCGGTGACCGTTCCCCTGACGACGGGCGGTGGGGATAGGGATGCACCGCCGTCCCGACAGATATTGCCCCGTCAGGGAATCCTCGCAGTCCAGCACCCCGTCGGCAGGACCCGAATAGAGGATCTCGCCGCCGTGAATGCCCGCTCCGGGACCCACGTCCACGATCCAGTCCGCCGCCCGCATGGTGTCCTCGTCGTGCTCCACCACAATGAGGGTGTTGCCGATGTCCCGCAGGTGCTTCAAGGTGGACAGCAGACGGTCGTTGTCCCGTTGGTGCAGACCGATGCTGGGCTCGTCCAGCACGTATAGCACCCCCATCAGGCAGGAGCCGATCTGGGTGGCCAGACGGATGCGCTGGCTCTCGCCGCCGGACAGGGTGGCGGCACCCCGACCCAAGGTGAGATAGCCGAGTCCCACGCTGTTAAGGAATCCCAGCCGCTCCTTGATCTCTTTGAGGATCCGATGACCGATGAAGCGCTCCCGCTCGGAGAGTTGCAGGTTTTCGATGAAGGTGAGCAGCTCCTCCACCGTTTGGTCACACAGTTCCATAATATTGAGGCCGCCCACTGTCACTGCCATGCTTTCAGGCTTTAAGCGCCGCCCGTGGCATTCGGGGCAGGGGACCTGACTCATATACTGTTCCAGTTCTTCACGAGCCCAGTCGCTGGTGGTCTCGTTGTACCGCCGCTGCATATTGTTCAGCACACCCTCGAAGGCGGTGTAGTGGGTGCCGCTGCCGTATTCGCGGGTATAGGACATTTTGAGCTTTTCTCCCTTGGTGCCGTACAGCAGCACGTCCTGCACGTCCTTGGGCAGGTCTTTAAAGGGGGTGTCCAGCGAGAAGCCGTAGTGCTCCGCCAGTCCGTCAAAATACATCTTGGCGATGGTGCCGCCATCTTTGTAACTCCAACCGCTGCCGGGGAAGCAGCCCTGCCGCACCGACAGGGAGGGGTCGGGCACCACACGGTCAGGATCCATGGCCATAAAGATGCCCAGACCCGTGCACTTGGGGCAGGCGCCGAAGGGGTTGTTGAAGGAGAACATACGGGGGGACAGTTCCTCCACGCTCACCCCGTGTTCGGGGCAGGCGTAGTTACGGGAGAAGGTGAGTTCTTCTCCGTCCACTACGTCCACGGTGAGTAATCCCTCTGCCAAGTTGGTGGCGGTCTCCACCGAGTCCGCCAAACGACTGCGGATCTCCTCTTTCACCACCAGACGATCCTCGATGATCTCGATGGTGTGTTTTTTGTTCTTGTCCAGGTCGATCTTCTCCATCAGATCGTACAGGATCCCGTCCACACGGGCACGGGCATAGCCGGACTTGCTGGCCGCCTCCAGCTCTTTCACATACTGTCCCTTGCGTCCGCGGACAATGGGGGCCATCAACTGGATGCGGGTGCCCTCAGGCAGAGCCAGGATGCGGTCCACGATCTCATCCACCGTCTGTTGGCGGATCTCCCGTCCGCAGATGGGGCAGTGGGGCACGCCGATACGGGCATAGAGCAGACGGAGATAGTCGAAGATCTCGGTGACGGTGCCCACGGTGGAGCGGGGATTCTTGGAGGTGGTCTTCTGGTCGATGGAGATGGCGGGGGACAGACCCTCGATCAGGTCCACGTCCGGTTTTTCCATCTGTCCCAGGAACTGACGGGCATAGCTGGACAGACTCTCCACATAGCGCCGCTGACCCTCGGCATAGATGGTGTCGAAGGCCAAGGAGGATTTGCCCGAGCCGGACAGACCGGTGAACACGATGAGACGGTCGCGGGGCAACTCCACGTTGATATTTTTGAGATTATGGGCGCGGGCGCCCTTGATGATGAGTTTGTTGTCGGCCATAGGTGATTCCTTTCGGATTATTTCATTTGCTGTAATTCTTTGATGCGGTCTCGTAGCAGAGCCGCGTGCTCGAACTCCAACAGACGGGAGGCGTTTTTCATCTCGCGGGTGAGCTGACGGATCAGTTCCTCCCGCTCGGCGCGGGTCAGGCGCAGCCCCTCGGCGGTTTTCGCCTTTTTGCCCGAGGCGGAGATCTCCAAGATCTCCCGCACATCCTTGCGGATGGTCTTGGGCACGATACCGTGGGCCTCGTTATAAGCCGTCTGGATCTCACGGCGGCGATGGGTCTCCCGCAGAGCCGCCTCCATAGAGGGAGTGACGCTGTCCGCGTACATAATGACCTGACCGTCCGCATTACGGGCGGCGCGACCGATGGTCTGGATGAGAGCGGTCTCACTGCGCAGGAAGCCTTCCTTGTCTGCATCCAAGATAGCCACCAGTGATACCTCAGGGATGTCCAAGCCCTCGCGGAGCAGGTTGATGCCCACCAGCACGTCGAACTCACCTAAGCGCAGGTCACGGATGATCTGCATCCGTTCCATGGTGTCGATGTCGTGGTGCATATACCGCACCCGCACCCCGTGGGTATCCAGATAGGTGGTCAGATCCTCTGCCATTTTCTTGGTGAGGGTGGTGACCAGCACCCGCTCCTGCCGCTGGGTGCGCAGGCGGATCTCCTCCATCAGGTCGTCGATCTGTCCCTCCACGGGACGCACCGAGGTGAGAGGATCCAGCAGACCGGTGGGGCGGATGACCTGCTCCGCGATCTGGGCGCTTTTGCTCTTTTCCAGCTCGCCGGGGGTGGCGGAAACAAACACCACTTGGTTGATGTGGTTGTAGAACTCGTCAAAGTTCAGGGGACGGTTGTCGTAGGCGCTGGGCAGACGGAACCCGTAGTCCACCAGACTTTTCTTGCGGGCATAATCACCGCCGAACATTCCTCGCACCTGAGGCAGGGTGGCGTGGCTCTCGTCCACAAACAGAAGGAAGTCGTCGGGGAAATAGTCAAACAGGGTGCAGGGCATACTGCCCGCGGGACGCCCCGACAGCACTCGTGAATAGTTCTCAATGCCTTTGCAGAAGCCGATCTCCTGCAACATCTCCATATCGTAGGTGGTGCGTTGGAGGATGCGCTGGGCCTCCAGCAGCTTGCCCTCTTCGGTGAACTGCCGATGGACCTGCTCCATCTCCTCGCGGATGCGCCCGATGGCGGCGGCCATCTTGTCCTGCGGGATGATGTAGTGACTGGCGGGGTAGATGGCCACGTGGCTGATGACCGCCTTCACCTCGCCGGTGAGGGCGTGGATCTCGCAGATGCGGTCGATCTCATCCCCGAAGAACTCCACCCGAAACAGGGTCTCCCCCGAATAGGCAGGGAAGATCTCCACCACGTCCCCGCGGACGCGGAACTTGTTGCGGGACAGACTGATGTCGTTGCGCTCGTATTGCAGCTCTATCAGCTTGCGGATGAGCTCGTCTCGGGGCTTTTCCATCCCTTGCCGCAGGGAGATGACCATACTGCGGTAGTCGATGGGGTCACCCAGAGTGTAGATGCAGGACACACTGGCCACAATGATCACGTCCCGCCGTTCGGACAGAGCGGAGGTGGCGGAGTGGCGCAGACGGTCGATCTCGTCGTTGATGGCGGAGTCCTTTTCAATATAGGTGTCGGTGGTGGGGATATAAGCCTCCGGTTGATAGTAGTCGTAATAGGACACAAAATATTCCACCGCGTTCTCGGGGAAAAATTCTTTAAATTCCGAGCACAACTGCGCCGCAAGTGTCTTGTTATGAGCGAGAACGAGCGTCGGCTTATTCACATTCGCAATCACATTCGCTATGGTAAACGTCTTACCCGAGCCTGTAACACCCAGCAAAACCTGCTCTTTTAAGCCATTTTTGATACCTTCGCTAAGTTTTTCGATAGCTTGCGGTTGGTCTCCGGTTGGCTTGTAATTTGAATGTAAAATGAACTTATCCGGCATGTTCTCACTCCTCTCTTTTTTTGATTATTTTCTGTCTTTTTATTGTCTTAAATTCACTCGAGTTTTGCTAAAAAAGTTGGCGAATAGCAAATTACACGAATTTAGGTCACAAATTTGTGTTCGTAATCAGTACAAAATACTCAGCAAAAGTATTCAGATGCGTTAAACCCGCTATTTTAAAGAAAAATCGCATTTTATTAAAAATCAAAATGCGTGTAAATAACCTCGTTTTTGAAAAACCAACAAGATAACACTAAACAGGACATAATAACACGAAATAACACAGACAAAACTTTATTAGTACATTATAACATAAAATTGCCAATAAGTAAACACCAAGACATATGCAAAAAGCATCTATCTTTCCCCTTTCTTTTGGTATTTAATGCAAACATTTTTGAATATAAAAACCGCCTGCACCTAAAATGCAGGCGAAAAACGGAATGTTTATTAGCTATTTAAAATCAACCTGATTTTTCACTACAATACTAAACCAAAAAAGATATCATTGGTATCCCAACTAAAGTAGTTGGAAAGCCAATGGCATTTTCCATTCGGATTGGGTAGATTTTCTCCTCATTTTTTAACATTACTCTGTGTTTCTGAGCGAACATAGTACGACAAATTGAAAAGGCGGTCAGCTTTTGCTGACCGCCCTTTTTAGAAAGGAAAATGTTAATTAACTGTTAAGACGCAGAATCATCCCTTGTCTTTTCTTATTGATACTCTATGATTTCGTTAAAGACCTCATTATCTGTCAGCTCGTAAAAAGCTTTCAAGACACTGTTAAAATCCGCATAACCGGATTTTTCATAAGTTCTTTTAATACCATTACGAGGTTCATAGCGAATAATTACAGAATCTTCATCCAAAGGAAAAACATATAAAGTTGCTCTGTTCGGTGCGTTAATTTCTATGGCTTCTTGTGCAGGCAACTTTCCAAAATATATTTGTGTCTTATCTGCATCTGTGATATAGTCAATAATATCTGATGAAAGATCTGTATACAAAGACTCACCTTTATAGCTAACTGCAATATTTAACATTCTGTCAACATTTTTCTCATAACTAGTCAAAAAAGTATAACTAGCTATTATCAATATTGTTATAAGTGAACCTAACGACATCCATAAAAATTTACCCTTCATATATTTTCTCCTTATAATTATTATGATTTTATATATCCACTATGTGCTTTGTCTTGGATTGTTAACACACAGAACCGTCCCCCGTGTTTGTGAAAATATCATTACCAGTAATTTCGTAAAGAATATCAAGAAGTTCATTGAAATTCAAATCATTAAGTATATAATTTCGATCTATTCCTCTTTCCACATCAAACTTCAAAAATATACTATTATCGTCTTTACAACAAATGATAAGGTCTATTTTTTTAGGCACGGAAATTTTAATTTCGTTTTGTGAATATGGCAAATCATCAAAATATAAAAACCTCTCCAAACATTGAAAATGTGCATATAAATTCGAATTATTATATACAGATAAATTTATGGTTTCATTTTTATAAGTTAAAAAAATTTGATGATTTGTCTTGTAGTATATCTCCTTGCCTGCATATTTTTCATATGATGCCTTTTCATAAATGGAAAATGCGGTGTAAACACATAACAATAATAAAATTAAAATAACGATTAAAGTTATAATTCTTTTTTTACTTTTAAATTTAGTCATTATGTTTACCTCCGCATAGCTCAATTATTTTAATGTGACTATTGTAAAGTTACCTCTTTGGTTATCTGCACCATAAAAAATATTGTCTGGTCCGTGTCCAGAATATTCGACTTTATTAGAATATTTTCCTAAAATATTCTTCTTCTGCAGGTTTTTTCCAAGGATATATGCTCCTCCATTGCGCACTAAATTCCACAAGATTGCATAAGACTCTTTAGCGACTTCATCTGGCTTCATATTATCATACATAACTTGACCAACATTAAGTGATAATGAAACAAAATCTGCATAATCCGGTATAAACAATTCTAATATAGTGTCTCTAAGTGTTTCCCATAATTCATTTCGCACTCCGCTCGCTATTGCTGTTCCAATAGAGAGTTTATAAGACGGAAGATCTTCAACAATAACTGCATAATATTCGCTGCAAGAATCCGCAGTCACAAATACTCTACTAATTTCAACATAATCAGAAGAGGTTGCATTTGGTGTGTCAGTATTTTTCCAAAGCGCTATATTATACTGACCTGATACAGCATTCATCCAATCCTTCACAAACTTAAACCTCAAGGTATAATCACCATAACCGGTTGAAGAATTATGACTTACCGCAATATAGTATCGTTTCATGCCCTCAAGGTGAGCTGTGATTTTAAAGTTGCCGTTACCGTTGCTGTCAGTATCAGAATCTAACAATGCACCTGTAGAACAATACAACTGACCGTAGGTGTTGGTATCACCTTCGGTATAAATTTCCATTACACAGTTTCGGGCAGGAACAAAAGTGTAATAGTCCACATCACCATAACTATGAAGATAACCATTTACGGATTTATCTTGATAGTACACACCCACAATCTCTGTGGCGTTGTCCATCGAGTTACCGTGATCGTCTCTACCATAATCTACTTTAAAGCTAAAGCTTCCGGTATTGCTACCAAATGCCCTTACTTTTACATAATATGTTTCTCCATATTCCAGTTGGTGAGTAATTTTAAAATTCAAATTATTATCGCCATCGTCATCATAGTCAATTTGATTTCCATAGGCATCATATAAGTAGCCGACCGTATCCAAAGAGCCTTGAGTTTGAATTCCGTACCATCCTCTACTGCCGTTAGGATGAGCTTCGCCAACATTCGTAGTAAATTTATACCAAATTTCATTTCCAGGACAACTGATACACCCTGATTGCCAAGAAAAGAAAGGAACATTGATTGCCGATGACATATCATTAGAAGAACATCCATCATCACCGATGCAAAGCACCGATAGGCCTTCCTCCAAAGACCTTGCATTGGGTTCTGTAACATTCGAAGCAATATCGTCCTTTTTATTAATTAGTATACTATTTTCATTGGTTAAAGTCAATGCTTCGGACGTATTCACACCTGTAGAAAGTGACATTTCCTTTTTAATATCATCAATAATATCTAATGATGTTTTTTCGGGATTTACACACCAGTTCTTCAAAATTGTTCCTGCAACAAAGGCGGTAGCGGCTGAAGTTCCAATTACATTTACTGCATTACCGTTAATATCCTTCGTACTCTGTGAACCGTTAGCAAAACACTCTGCATTTTCTCCACCGTTAGAATAATTAGCAATAGTATCACCATTCTTTGCACCGACTGATAGTACATTATCAAATGCAGCAGGATACATAATTCGGTTTTCGTTCTCAAATCCACCATCATTACCAACGGCTGCAACCATAATAATTCCGCAACTCGATGCACGGTTAATCATATTTTCTAATAGTTTGGATTTATGATAATCACCAAAACTCATACATACAATTTTAATTCCGTTATTGATTGCCCAATCAAGTGCCTGCATAATAGTAGATGTTTTTGCAAATCCCCTGTGGTTGGCGACAACAACAGAGTAAATGCTCGGTGAAGCAACTTTATTTTCCGCGTTTGTAACAACAGAGGAAATGATGCCAGCCATTTGTGTTCCGTGACCGTTTTCATCTGTCGAAACATCATTAATAAAGTTAACAGAACCATCAACTGAAATATTTGTTACACCGGTATCAAAGATAGCCAGTTTCACCTCCTTTTTACTATTAAGCTGAGGATTTACACCTGCCAGATAAGAGGAACATTCGCTTTCACTCACACTGTTGATAAGGCACTTATAATCGTAGTCCTTTTCAACAATTTCTACCCCGGCAAGCGTTTTAATGGCTTTAAGCTGTGCCATACTCATAGACACCGCTACACAGTTCGCAAAATCCAATTGCTTTATTCCATCACATCCTAATTTTTCAAGTTCGGTTATGATATTATCTTTTTCGTTAGCATCACAACCAATAATAAAAGGATACTTTTCAACATCTAAAGAAATTTTAGCAATCTGATCTGCATTTTCAATTTTTTCTGTTTCTGGTGCAAGATAAATTTCTTGCTCTGTACCAATTTTAATTTCGTCCATATTTGTAGGACTCCTTTCTTTTAAAACATATTTTTTATTTTTGTTTTTCGAAATCAGCGTCTCGATTTCTTGCAATGCAACCCTATTTTAAAATTTATCCTGGACAACTATTGTCACTATTAAAAATGTTTTTTCAAAATTTTCTCAATAAAAAAGACCTAAATTCGCATTACACGAATTTAGGTCACAAAGTTATTTGATTTATATAGTGTTATGATGTGTTATCCTGTGTTAAAAAGCCTTTAAAAACGGCGTTTTATAGCGGTTTTCAGTGCAAAACTTATGTTAGGACACAAAATATTCCACCGCGTTCTCGGGGAAGAACTCGCGGAACTCGGAGCAAAGCTGTGCGGCGAGGGTCTTATTGTGAGCAAGAACAAGAGTGGGGCGATTGACGCGGGCGATGATGTTCGCCATGGTAAAGGTCTTACCCGAACCCGTCACGCCCAGCAGGGTCTGCTCTTTGTCACCGCGGTTCAGACCCTCCACCAGCTTGTCAATGGCCTCGGGCTGGTCGCCCGTGGGCTGATAGTCGCTGTGCAGAATGAACTTGTCCACCATAAAACCTCCTCTCGCTTATATATGTGCCCGTTTATTTCGGTAATATCACCAAGGCCTGCTTACCCATCTGGGCATAGCGAGTCTCCGCCCGCGCTCTTTTGTAGGACACGGTGGCGCCCACATAGGGGTCGTTGAAATAATAGTTGTTTTTGTCGTAGCCGACGAGCACCATACAGTGCTCGTTCCCCGGCCAAGTGAAGCGAGTGCCGTCGCTGAGATACCAAGAATTGGTGGGTTGGATCTCGATCATTTTGATGGTGACCCACACAAGGACGGGAATGTCCCTGCTGACGTACTGCTCGCACAGTTCCGATAACGAGTAACCGCCCACATTTTTCACCCGCTGTTTGTTGCCCAGACAGGAAGTCAGAGCCTTTTCGATCACAGGGGCCATACAGCCGTAGGAGTCGGTGGAGCGGGGACTGCCGATGAAGTGCTCATAGGGGGAAGGACCGTAGTTCTTGCCGTCCTCCCAATAAAAACGACTGCTCATAGGCAGATGTCGGTCAATAAACTCGTCCACCGATACCGATATGCCTGCGTGTTGCAGCGCCATCACGGCACTGAGGGACTCACAACCGGTGGGATAGTCGGGGAACTGATGCATAATAGGAACGCCCTCTATCGAATAGGCTTGGGGAGCAGGGATACGCTCAAACGTGCGGTTGGTGCTGGCGGTATCTTTTTCAGATACCGTCGTGGTCGGAGAAGGTATAGAATTGTCTTCGGACATTTCTGTTTCACTCTGCTCCCACTGGGATTCAACGTGGGCGGGCGTATCGGGCTCATCATAGAAGAATGTCCAATCCCCGCATCCGCTCATTGCTACCAGCAAAAAGACAGCGAGGGCACCGATAAATATTCTTTTCAGTTGGCTGGTTTTCATTGACAACACCTCAAAAAAGCACAAAAAAGCCTATATGTACCTTCATTATAACACAGAATTGCAGGTAAGTAAACCGACCAACGTTATTTTTCTTGATGTACAAGCGGGTTTGGAGAAAAATGAGAGAACCCACTTGCATTTAGCGCTTTAATGTGCTACAATAACAAAATACCGATTTTTCCTTGGAAAAGGAGCGAACTCTATGCGTATTGTAGTGAAAGTAGGCACCTCCACACTGGCGCATCCCACGGGACTACTCAACATCCGTCGGGTGGAGCAGCTGTGTCAGGTGATGAGTGATCTGAAAAATGCAGGCCATCAGTTGGTGCTGGTTTCCTCCGGCGCCATGGGTATGGGGGTGGGCAAGCTGTCTTTGCCCGGCCGTCCCACCGACATCCCCACCAAGCAGGCGGCCGCCGCCGTGGGACAGTGCGAACTGATGTATACCTACGATAAGCTGTTCACCGAACACAATCATACGGTGGCGCAGATCCTGTTGACCGGCGCGGATCTCAGCCACGATGACCGACGGGAGAACTTTTGTAACACCCTGTTCCGTCTGCTGGAATTGGGGGCACTGCCCATTGTGAATGAGAATGACACCGTGGCCACTGAGGAGATCGTCATCGGTGACAACGATACGCTGGGTGCCATTGTGGCCACCCATATCCGCGCGGATCTGCTGATCCTGCTGTCGGATATCGACGGGCTTTATACCGCCGATCCTCACACCGACCCTACTGCCACTCTGCTCACCGAGGTGACCGAAATCACCCCCGCGATCGAGGCGATGGTGGGCGGCGCCGGCAGTCAGCTGGGCACGGGCGGAATGCAGACCAAGATCCGTGCCGCCCAGATCGCCATCGCCGACGGGGTGGAGATGGTGATCGCCAACGGGCAGGATCCGGCGGTGCTGTACGACATTGTGGAGGGGCGCCCCGTGGGCACCCGTTTCACGGTGAAGGAGGCGGTGACCCGATGACCACCTTGGAGATCTTACAGCGGGCCAAGGCGGCCACCGCCACTCTGTCCACCCTCACCACCCAAAAGAAAAACACCGCCTTGGAAGCCATGGCGGATGCGCTGGTGGCGGATACAGCCGTCATTCTGGCGGCCAATGCCGCCGATATGGAGGCGGCGCAGGATACCATCAGCGCCGTGATGTTGGATCGGCTGGCCCTTACCGACGACCGTATTGCCGCTATGGCACAAGGCATCCGTCAGGTGGCGGCGCTCCCTGATCCCGTGGGGCATACCCTGAGCCGGTCCGTCCGCGATGACGGACTGTGCATCCGCAAGGTGTCGGTGCCCGTAGGGGTGGTGGGTATCATCTACGAGAGCCGTCCCAACGTGACCAGCGATG